>JALWML010000085.1 GCA_027083915.1 Lysobacterales bacterium
GTTAATCCAAGAGCTGCTAAAGTCCAAACGATTATTGAACCGCTTGGTAAATCCCAAATCACCGACAACAATAAACCAAACAAATAACCGCCTGCGCCTACTAATAAACCAATAATGGTGCGTTTTTTGACTGAGCTTATTCTTCTACTGGCTAAAGCTGGAATAATTAAACTGGAAAAGACCAAGTACACCCCGACCAATTGCACCGAAGCCGTAACAGCTATGGCAAAAATCAGGTAGAAAACGGTGTTGTTTTTTGAGTTTTTAAAAACATAACGTAAGGATAAAACAACAACACTAACGATGGCTAATAGTATTAATTGCTGATTATCTACCCATAAAATTTGACCCGTGAGAATTTCTTTCAAACTCTCGCCTGCTTGAGGGTTACCTGCTAGTAACAATAATCCACCTGTAGCCGATAAAATAAATATGACACCAATAAAGGCCTCTAGTGCATCATGAAAATGACGCTCTAGCCAACCTAAAAATACCGCACCTGTTAAGGCGCTGGATAAAGCAATAACTTGTATCAACCATCCTGCTAATTCAATGCCATTTGCATCGGCAAAGCTATGAGCTGCAATTAAACCAAGTCCAGCAATCTGGGCAATGGCTAAATCAATAAAGATAATACCACGTTTTAACACCTCTTGCCCAAGTGGCACATGTGTGGTCAAAACCAACACTCCTGCTATAAATGCAGGAATCAAGATACTCAATTCAACGCCCAAAAATGTCATTGAACAGCTCCAACTAAACGGTTAATCGTATCATCCATAAAAGCAAATAAATCTGTTGCTTTTTTAGTGCCACCAATAGTAAAGGGTAATTCTACCACAGGAACACCTGAGCGTTTTTCCAACCACTTTGCTGATTTTGGGTTTTGATAAGCGGCATAAATTATCATATCGGGTTTATTGCTCTTGGTTGTATTCAATAATTTTGATAAATGATCAGCGGTTGGTGGAACGCCAGGTTTTGGTTCAAGATAGGCAATAATATCCATACCTAACCAATTCGTCAGATAAATCCAACTCTTATGATGTGCAATTATTTCTCGGCCCTTTAATACTTTGGCTTGTTTTTGCCAACGGACAATGGCTTTATTCCATTTGTCCAAAAAAGCCGTGGTATTTTGTTGATAAAAATCCGCATTATCAGCATCAAGCTGCTGCATTCTTAATGACAATTGTTTTGCCACTTCTGCCATTCGCCTTGGATCGCCTTGAATATGTGGATTACCACTGGCATGAACATCGCCTTGTGAACGGTCAATTCGTGTGGGTTTATCCAATAATTTCACAAAAGAAGTGGCAATAAAATTTCCTGCTTGACCTGATTGAATATTTTTATTGGCAGATTTTCTGAGCAACAAAGGCAACCAACCAATTTCCAACTCTGCACCTGTACAGACTAATAAATCGGCTTGACGAATTTTAGCAATCAACGATGGACGTGCTTGGATAAAATGTGGATCTTGTTTGCCATGAGTGGCAGAAAAGGCTTTGATTTTGTCGCCACCAATCTCGCTGGCAAGTGCTGCCCATTCAGGTTCACAAGTAAAGACATTGAATTTTGCAAAACTCAATGAAGTAAAG
>JALWML010000086.1 GCA_027083915.1 Lysobacterales bacterium
CTGCTATTGTGAATGTTAATAATAAGGTTGTTAGTAGTTTTTTCATGTTGTTCCTCTGTAATTGGATTTAACTTGATAACGGTCAAGTATTTATTTTGTTACTTATGATTTGGAATTATTTTTATTTTTTGTTAGAATCGATATAAATAGAGGGTAAATAGATGGCAGAAAACTTAAATAACAGTAAAAATAAAGAAAAAAAAGACGAATACATCAAACCACTGGTAGCCCCTGTTCGTCAAATTGGTATGGATGCTCCCGTCAGATGGTTGAAAATGGGTTGGAATGATTTTAAAAGAGTTAAACGACTGAGTTTGACTTATGGCATCGTTATGATGATTATTAGTATGTTAGTTACCTATGTGGCTTATAGCGCGGGTTCAATTGTTTTATCTATTGCCATGGTTGCCGGTTTTTTCTTTTTGGGTCCTGCTATTGCTATTGGTTTGTATTCCATGAGCCGTCAGTTAGAGAATGGTGTTACCCCACAATTTTTACGTTGCCTAAAAGAAGGAAAAAAGAATTTAAGTGATGAGTTGGTTTTATCTTTTGTATTTTTAATTATTTTTCTTATTTGGGCTCGTTCTGCCAGTATGGTGCATATTTTTTTCCCATCACTTTCAGGCATGCAAGTTATGGATTGGGTGAAATTTTTAGGTATAGGCTCAGCAGTTGGTGCTATTTTTGCAGCTTTAGTTTTTACTTTTGGTGCTTTTTCAATACCTATGTTGATGGATAGAAAAGTCGATGCCATCACTGCTATATTAACTTCGATCTCTGCCGTTCTGCGAAATAAAATAGTTATGATTTATTGGGGATTATTGATAGTTGTAATAATTTTAGTTGGAATTGCGACATTCTTTATTGGTTTTGCTGTGCTATTACCTATTGTTGGGCATGCGACTTGGCATGCTTACCGTGAAGTAGTGGACGCAGATCAATGGGAGTTGGGTCCGGGCCTAGGAAGAGACGAAGAAGAGTAGCATAAGGAACCTCGCAAAAATCATCTATTTTGTGGAGAGTTATTAATTAACTTAAGCTTTCAATAAACTCATAAACCGCTTGTGCATGTCCTTTTACCCTCAGGTTACGCCACTCTTTTATTAAAACTCCTTTTGGGTCAATGACAAAAGTGGAACGCACGATGCCCATATAAGTTCTGCCGTAGTTTTTCTTTTCTTGAATAACACCAAAATAATTACACACTTCTTCTGATTCATCAGCAATCAAATCAAAGGTGAAATTATATTTAGCTTTAAAGTTTTCTTGGCGTTTGAGCGTGTCTTTTGAAGCACCTAAAATTTGCGTATTTTTATTTGAAAATTGTGGGTGTAACTCGGTAAAATCACAGCTTTCTGTGGTGCAGCCAGGAGTGTTGGCTTTAGGATAAAAGTATAAAACTAAGTATTTTCCTAAGTAGTCTGATAGCTTTGCTTGTTTGTTACCTGTAAGTAAAATGTCGAAATCTTTTATTTTTTCACCAATCTTAATCATTTCTTAACTCGAATTATTATAGAATGCGAACATTATCTTATTTGAAGAACAATGTCCAATTTAACTGCAAAAGATTTATACGGTTGCATGACTGCTCTGGTAACACCCATGAATAAGCAGGGTGAAATTCACCTTGCACAATGGAAAAACTTATTGCGAAAACAGATTGCTGCAAAGGTTAACGCTGTTGTAGTTGCAGGTACAACGGGTGAGTCTGCAGTGTTGACTGATAAAGAATTTGCCCAGTTATTGACGGTAGCTGTTGAACAATGTCAGGGTACGCAAACGGCGGTGATTGCTCAAACGGGTAATATTTCTGCAGATAAAGTCATTGCCAGTAATAAAGTGGCTTTTGAGTTGGGAGCTCAGGCGGTGTTAGTGGTAACTCCCTATTATTTGAGAACAACACAAGAAGGTTTGTATCAACATTTTAAAAAAATAGCAGATGTTTCTCCTCTGCCAGTTATTCTTTACAATGTGCCGACCAGAACACAAAACGATTTATTGGCAAAAACAAGCAAGAGGCTTGCTTCTCATAACAATATTATTGGGCTTAAAGAAGCATCACCTGATGAACAAAGAGTCACCGAGTTACTTAAAGATGTTAAATCTCATGACTTTAATATCATGTCGGGTTGCGATGATACTTTTGTTGTATCGATGACCCAAGGTGCAACAGGTGTTATCAGTGTAGCCAGTAATGTTAGACCACAAATCATGACAAGAATCTGTAATTATATGGCATTAGGCGATACAATTTCGGCAAAAAAGCTAAATTCTAGTCTTGATAATTTATATAAGGTGTTATCATGTCAACCAAACCCAATCCCCGTTAAGTATCTTATGCATGAAGCGGCACTAATTGATGATGGGATAAGATTGCCATTGGTGTGGTTTGATGAGAAAAAAGCACGTACCAGTGACGAAATTTTAAAAATTAAACAAGACTATTTAAATTTATGAAAAAAATACTATTATTGGCAGTTATAACTATTCTTTTAAGCAGTTGTAAATATATTAAAACTCAAGAGCCTTATTTAAATGCAGAAGTTGCACCTGAGTTAAAAATCCCAGAGGGAGTCGACAAGCCAAATTCAACTTCGACTTTAGCTGTGCCTCACGCAAAGAATGGGGAAGTTTTTGCGAAGGGTGTTGATATTGCTCCTCCCGATATGCCAATAAGAACAAGACAATCAGAAAAGGGCATTTTGCGAGTTGAAAATGTCAAAGGATTTCCTGTGCTAACGGCTCTAAAAAATCAAGATGAAGTGTGGGAAGCAATGAAAGCAGTTAAATTAGAAAACTGGACAATCAAGGAGACAGATGATGATTCATGCAAGGTGATTTTGAGTTACGATGATCAGGATGCACGTGAACGTGAAAAGGCAGGTTTTTTCAAAAAACTATTTACACGTGATAAATACTACACGGATTATTCGGGAGATTTTATGTTAACTTGTGCTAAAAATGGAAAAGTAATGCAAGTTAAGTTTGCTAAAGTTGATGGCACTGCTGCTAAAAGTTTTCTAGCTGATAATATTATGACAAAACTTTATTCCTTGTTGGAATAATGTACAACCGCTATCTTAGCGTTTATAAGAAGCACTATCCAGCAAAAAAACTGGCACCAGTTCTTGCTCTAATTATTGCTCTTTCTCCTTTTGCAATAGATACATACTTGCCAGCTATTCCGACTATGGCACAGTTTTTTTCTGTTGATATTCACTTAGTTGAGCTTTCAATTCCACTCTATTTGATTGGCTTTGCTCTTGGGCAACTGTCTGGAGGTCCTATTTCAGACAACTATGGACGAAAATGGATTGGAATCATCGGCATGGGTGTTTTCCTGTTTGCCAGTATTGCTATTGTATTCGCCAAAAGTATCGAGCAATTATGGTTGTTGCGCTTTATTCAAGCATTTGGAGGGGGATTTGGTTTAGTAATATGTGCAGCAATTGTTCGTGACTTATACGATGGAAAAGATGCCGCAAAAATATTTACACTCATTGGACTGATTATGATGGTCGCTCCATTGATAGCTCCCTCAATAGGTTCGCTTTTATTGCTTGCTTATAATTGGCAAGCTATTTTTGTGTTGTTAGCAGTCTATGCATTTTTTCAAATGATTATTATCATAACACTGGTTCCTGAAACTAAAAGATTACGCAAAGTTGCAGGGTTTGAACAGCATTCATTTAAACAAGTTTTTATTAATTATTGGCACATAATGAATAAAAAAGCAGCCTTGCCTTTTTTATTAAGTAGCAGCTTTGTTGCGGCTACAATGTTTGCGTTTTTAACTGAGATCTCATTTTTATATATCGAATATTTTGGTGTGGCAGAGTCAAAATTTTCTTGGTTATTCGCTCTAAATATTGTGAGCATGATGGTTTGTAACCGGATTAATCATTATCTATTAGATTATTGGCACTCTGTCAAAATATTAAAAATGGGCTTAATCTTGCAAGTTACAGCATCAGCGTTATTATTGCTGTTGGCTATTGTAGGGTTAATGAATTTGTCTTTGACAGTAGTTTTGTTGATGATAGTCATTGGTTCTTTTGGTTTAATTGCCCCCAATAATATGACGAGTTATATGCATTATTTTCCCAAAAACAGTGGAGCAGCAACAGCCGTTGTTGGTTCATCGCAATACATTTTTGGAGCAATTATTGGAGTTGTTTTGTCCTTGCTTCATAATGGCACACCTTTGCCTATGTTTGCAATGGTGTTTTTTTGTGCCTTGATGGGTTTTTTAAGTGTGCAATTGAGAAATAAGAAAGATGAAACTTTTAGCTAAAAACTAACTCATATACAGGTATAATACCAATCAACGACTTTTATAGGATTACCATGAAAAAAATACTCGTCTTACTCAGCTTAGTTATCAGTTTATCATTGCAAGCAGAAGTTGAAATTACCATTGTTAAGAACAGTAAAAGTGCTATTCCAATAGCTGTTTTACCATTTGCCAATAATGCATTGGAGTTTACAAAAATATCTAAGGTTATTGCTGATGATTTAACTTTGTCGGGTCAATTTAGTGCATTAGAAAAACAACAATTGATTGAGCAACCAAGAACAGCCCAAGAAATAAAGTATTCAACTTGGCGACTGTTATCTGCTCAATATTTAACAATTGGCTCAATTAAAACAGTGGGTGAAGGGCGTTATGAGGTTTCACTTAAGCTTTTTTCAATACAAGATCAAAAACAGTTGATGTCATTAATATTGCCTGTGCTTGAGGGAGAGTTTCGTTCAGCAGGGCATTACTTGGCGGATAAAATATATGAAGAAGTGACAGGCATTAAGGGCATATTTTCAACTAAAATTGCTTATGTGACTGCAACGAAAATTTCAACTGGTATTGAGTACCAATTGCTGGTTGCTGATGCTGATGGTAAAAATTCACAAGCACTGGTGACATCTGGTCAACCCTTATTATCACCGAAATGGTCACCTCGTGGAGATAAAATTGTTTATGTATCTTTTGAACGTGGAAATTCAGCTATCTATATTCAAAACCTTGCCACTGGCAAGCGAGAGTTGATGAGTCATTTTAAAGGCATTAATAGTGGACCTTCCTTTTCTCCGGGTGGAAAAAAGCTCGCTTTAACCTTATCAAAGTCAGGCAATGCAGAGATTTATATCATGGATATTCAGAGTAAAGCACTCACTCAAATAACTAAAAATTGGTCAATTGATACTGGTGCGAGTTGGTCTCCTGATGGTCAAAGTTTAATTTTCACTTCAGATCGTGGAGGTAAACCAAACCTCTACCAAATTAACTTATCCAATTTAGCAACAAAGCGCCTTACTTTTGAGGGTGATTATAATGCTGGCGGTAGTTTTTCATCTGATGGTAAGTACATCTGCTATGTCCAAGGTAACAAAAATGATTACAGGATAGCCTTAAGACACAACAAATCAGAAACCAGTCAACTAATCAGTGACGGGCCTTTGGATGAAACACCAACTTTTGCCCCAAATGACAACATGATTCTTTATGCAACAAAGAACAAAAAGGGTCAAGGCATTTTGATTTCGACCAGTCTTGATGGCACAACAAAAAATCAATTGATAATTTCCAATGGTCATATACGTGAGCCTTCTTGGTCACCTGTTATCAATTAACCTTTGCAAACTAAGCGAACTAAAACAAAAGAATCAATAACTTTAGGTCATAAAGTTATTGATTTTTTGTTAGTGCGTTCAAAAAAACGCAAATACAGTTTATCCATGCAGGTAAAAAAAGATGGGAGCTTGCAGGTTAATGTTCCATTTGCTACCAAAGAAAAGGACATAGAGCTGTTTTTAGTCAGTAAGAAAAAATGGTTGTTAGAAAAATTACAGCAAAAATTGGATAAAAATCCGTTACAGCAACCAACCTATAGTGATGGTGATTGGCATTGGTTTAAGGGACAGAAATACCCGTTAAAATTGATTATTACTGCCTTTTCCCGTGTGGAATTGTCAGGTGATTATGTGCTGGTTTATTATCGTCGAAATAATTCAGTTAAGAATGTGCTAGAAAAATGGTATAAAAAAGAAGCGCTAAAATATTTTACCCAAAGAACACAGTATTTTGCCGAGTTACACGGTTTTCCACAAATAAAAGAAGTTAAAATACGTTCCATGAAAGCACGGTGGGGCAGTTGCTCTTCACGTCGAGTGATAACCTACAATACACATTTAATTAAAACACCAACCGATTGTATTGACTATGTAATCATGCATGAGTTATGCCACCTTATTCATCAAAACCACCAAAAAGGCTTTCATCAGTTACAATTAAAGCTGAATCCTGGATGGAAAAAACAAAAGCAAAAATTAGATAGCTTTGCACATCAAATATTACCTTAGCTGTGTTAGAATTAAGGAGATATAAAAATATAACAAAAAAGCCATGGGGACACAAACAGAAGAAATTATTAAAGCATTGCAAAATATCAGTGCAGCTGACAACCAACAAGTAAAAGACGTACTTATAGCAAAATTCAAACACGATTTCCCCGAAAACCTTGACTGGCTAGCTATGATTTCTGATGATAAAGTTGTCGAATTTGAAAAATATCAGACACAATTACCAGAGATTAAAGGTTATAAATTAATTAAGAAAATAGGCTCAGGAGCCAGCGGTCAAGTGTTTCTTGCTACTGAATTAAATAGCAACAAAAAAGTAGCTATAAAGATTCCAATGATTTTTCTAACGGCAGAACAAATGCACCGTTTTGCTCATGAAAGCCGTTTACTTTCTCGTCTTGCTCACCCTAATATTGCCCATATAGAAAAAACAGGATTAATAGAAAAGGATAATCTACCCTTTATTGTTATGGAATATGTTGATGGCAAAACTATTCACCAGTATTGCAAAGATGAACAATTAAATTTTAAACAGATAATAGAATTGTTCAAACAAGTATTAGATGCGGTACAGTATGCACACAACAAAGGGATTGTACACCGAGACATAAAACCAGAAAATATTTTAGTCACCAACCAAGGGCAAGTAAAATTATTGGATTTTGGCATTGCTCTTGCGACCAACAATAGCACACAACAACTCACTCAACTCACAAAAACAGGTGAAATTGTTGGGACTTTGGCATACATGAGCCCTGAACAAGTCAGTGGTAATGATGATTTAGATACACGAGCGGATGTTTATTCTCTTGGGGTGGTTTTATACCAACTGCTCTCGGACTCACTGCCATATCAAGTGGATGCGGGTAAAATCTTTGCCGCTATTAGTCAAATAATTGAAGATTTACCCAAAAAACTTACCACTTCGAACCACAAAGTTGATGCAAATCTTGCCACCATTGTTCACCATGCTATCGAAAAGAACCCCGAAGCACGCTATCAATCACCGCGAGATTTTAAAAATGATTTAGATAACTGGATAAAAGGTGAAGGCATCAGTGTTAAACAAC
>JALWML010000087.1 GCA_027083915.1 Lysobacterales bacterium
AAATAATACCTCGATTATTTTTGTGGGTCATGTCACGAAAGAAGGTGGAATAGCAGGCCCTCGTGTGCTGGAACACATGGTAGATACTGTATTGTATTTTGAAAGTGATGGTAATAGTCGTTATCGTGTTTTACGTGCTTTGAAAAATCGTTTTGGAGCAGTCAATGAAATTGGTGTGTTTGCCATGACAGAAAAGGGTGTGCAAGAAGTGGAAAATCCTTCGGCTATCTTTTTATCTGAACACAGCGAACCACAACCCGGAAGTGTGGTGATGGTCACACGCGAAGGAACAAGACCTTTATTGGTGGAAGTACAAGCCTTAGCTGATCAAAGTCCATTAGGCAACCCAAGGCGCCTAACTGTAGGGCTTGATCATAATCGTTTGGCGATGTTACTAGCCGTTTTACACAATGGCTGTCAGCTTGCTATTCATGACCATGATATATTTATGAATGTTGTTGGTGGCATGAAAGTCACAGAAACTGCCGCTGATTTAGCCATTATCATGGCTGTGGTCTCAAGTTTTAGAAACCGCTATTTACCCAAAGGTACGATTGTCTTTGGTGAAGTGGGATTGACTGGTGAAATTCGTCCTGTTTTTAATGGTGAAGACAGGCTCAAAGAAGCGGCAAATCATGGATTTAAACATGCGATTGTACCCAAAGGTAATATTGGTGCTTGGACTAAAGGATTGAATATAAAAGTCACGGGCGTGGATAATATTAACCAAATCTTAGATTATATTTAAAAATGCATAAACAACTTGCCAATGAAAATCTTGTTTTACAGCGTTATGTCTTAGAAGATGCTGAAGATTTATTATCGGCAATAAAACAATCATACAATGAAATTTCACCGTGGATGAGTTGGTTGACACCGAGTTATGATTTGAATGCTGCACAAGAATTTATTAGCATTCAAATCAATAATTGGGATGATGATATAGAGTATACTTATGCTATCAGAAATCATCAAGGTGACTTCTTAGGCACAATTGGCATTCATTTATACGACAAACTTAATGGTGTTGCCAGTATTGGTTATTGGATGAGTACACAACATTGTTGTAAAGGATATTGCACTCAAGCGGTCAAAGTATTAGCCAAAAACACCCTCAAACAACTCAATCTCATACGCATAGAAATTATTGTCGCTACGCAAAACAAAGCCAGTCAACGAGTCGCCATAAAATCGGGCGCAAAATTTGAAGCAATTCTGAAAAACCGAATTAAGCTCCACGGTGAAGCCATAGATGCCAATATGAATGCTATTTATTGCAAGAATTAAATATATATATTTGTCAGTAACTGGACATTAAATACGTACTAACCACTATACAATTAATTTTAATAAGGGTTGTTCCACATGGAAAATAATAAAGACTGGAAAAAGCTTACATTAATCTATGATGAAGCGATTAAATTAGATGAGTCTAAACAGAAGGAATTTGTTAGAAAAAAATGTCAAGGCCAGCAGCCTATTTTTGAACAAGTTATGAAAATGCTTGAGGCAAGTAATAGCCAAGGTTTTATGGGTGAATATCCTGGAAAAATTAATGCAGAAAATATTGATGTGTCAATACCTCAACAATTAGGG
>JALWML010000088.1 GCA_027083915.1 Lysobacterales bacterium
TATGAACTTTGTATTGTCTTTAGGAGGTTGCCACGTCGCGGAGCTCCTCGCAATGACGGAGTATTGTTTTAAAAAATGATTGATTTTGAAGGTGACTTAATTCAAAAAAATGGCGGAGTGGACGAGACTCGAACTCGCGACCACCGGCGTGACAGGCCGGTATTCTAACCAACTGAACTACCACTCCTGATAGTTTTATCTGAAATATGTTGCCTTTTGATTTGGCTGTTTATTTAAGAGATGCGCATTCTATAGGAGTGAAGGAAATAAAACCACAAAGATGTCGAAAAAAAATTAAAAACCTATACTTTTTCATGAATTTCATTAAGCTACACAAACTAAGCTAATTTAAGCATAATAAATAAGAGAAAAATCAATGGATTTCGCATCATTAGGGCTCGCCCCTGAAGTATTAAAAGCTGTCATCGCCAAAGGATATGACAAACCATCACCAATTCAAGCTCAAGCTATTCCTGTCGTTCTACAAGGCAAAGATGTTATGGCTGCCGCACAAACAGGAACAGGCAAAACAGCAGGATTTACCTTACCTATATTGAGCAATCTGCTCAAAGGACCACGGGTAAAACCCAACCAAGCACGGGTCTTGATACTAACACCAACACGCGAGTTGGCAGCACAAGTTCATGACAGTGTCGTTGAGTACGGAAAATACGCATCCATACGTTCGACAGTTGTCTTTGGTGGGGTAAAGATTAATCCACAAATGATGAAATTACGCCGTGGTGTCGATGTATTGGTTGCCACTCCTGGTCGATTGCTTGATTTACATAATCAAAATGCTGTCAAATTTGATCAACTCGAAGTATTGGTATTGGATGAAGCCGATAGAATGCTCGATATGGGATTTATTCATGATATTCGTAAGATAATTTCAAAACTACCAAAAATCCGTCAAACACTCATGTTTTCAGCGACGTTTTCCCCTGATATTCGCCAGTTAGCAAGCACTTTAGTGCATAACGCATCAGAAATTTCGGTGACACCACGCAACACAACGGTAGAAGCCATAGTGCAACGTGTTTTTCCTGTGGATAAAAGCAAAAAAATTAAATTATTAACGCATTTAATTAAAAAGCACCAATGGAATCAAGTATTGGTTTTTTCCCGAACAAAGCACGGTGCGAATAAAATTGCTAAACATTTGAATTCACAAAATATCACCGCACTACCGATTCATGGCAACAAATCACAAAGCGCACGTACCAAGGCTTTGGCAGCATTTAAAGCGGGTGAAGTGCAAGTGATGGTAGCAACTGATATTGCTGCTCGTGGGATTGATATTCATTTGTTACCGCATGTGGTTAACTTTGACTTGCCAAATGTGAGTGAGGATTATGTGCATAGAATAGGGCGTACAGGGCGAGCAGGCTCAAATGGTGAGGCGATCTCATTAGTCAGTGCGGATGAAGCAAAGTTATTGCAAGATATTGAGCGTTTGATTCAAAAGAAAATACCGCGTACCTTGATTGATGGTTTTGAACCTGATCATGATGTGCCAGATGCGGCATTAAATACCAAGCCATTTAAAGCAAGAAAAACTAAAATAAAGCCAGAAAAAAAAGCAGGCGGCAGA
>JALWML010000089.1 GCA_027083915.1 Lysobacterales bacterium
ATTCTATACCCAATAAAAGTAATACTTCTGAACAGGTTTATTATATAGGAGAAAAACCATTTTCATTCGGAGAGTTAGAATAAAAATGAAAAATACTATTAAAGGCTTTACATTAATTGAGTTATTGGTTGTTATAGCAATCATTGGTATCATTATGGCTTATGCAATTCCATCCTATCAGAGACAAGTTATTCGCACTAAAAGAACAGAGGCACATAATGTTTTGACGCAAATTTCGGCTAGACAAGAAAAAAATAACACAATATTTTTACAATATGCGACAACAATTGCAGCGGGAAATACACCCACAGCCAATGATTTAGGCTATCAAGGTATAGATTTTATGAGTTCTCCAGATTATTTGTATACAATGGATAATACTAATGGGTATACAATAACTGCTACTGCGCAAGGATCAACGCAAATTAATGATACTTTTGGTCCAGATGACTGTACAGTTCTTACACTTAACTCTTTAGGAGAAAAAAACCCTTTATCTTGTTGGCAGTAATAAGAAATACTTCCTATTGAAAGGAAATAGTTACCTATTTTCTTTCAATAGTCTTTGTTTGTTTCTATCCCAATCACGGTTCTTTTCAGTCATTCTTTTATCGTGAATGTTTTTTCCTTTTGCCAAAGATAGTTTCAGTTTAATCTTGCCAGCTTTCCAATAAAGTTTTCGTGGTACTAGGGTTAAACCTTTGCGTTCAATCGCACCAATTAAGTGTGTAATTTCTTTTTTGTGCATTAATAACTTACGTGGTCGCATTGGATCAGTTTCTATGTGTGTGGATGCACTTAAGAGTGGGGTGATGTGTGTTCCAATCAAATAAGCTTCTGCATTTCTAATAAAAATATAAGAATCATTAAATTGAACTTTGGTTTGCCTTAGGCTTTTAACTTCCCATCCTTGTAAGGATAAACCAGCTTCAAAATCCTCAATAAAAGTATATTCATAACCCGCTTTTTTATTAACTGCGATGACATTTGATGGTATTTTTTTCTTTTTATTACTCATGGCTGTAATTGTACTAAAATTTAGCACAAAAGTTGTATAATAAGCTTTTTTTTAAACAAATGTATGCACGAAGTACACCGACAAGCAATTGTGAGACACAATGCCAAACAAATGTTTGACTTAGTCAATTTAGTTAGTGAGTACCCAAACTTTTTAAATTGGTGTCATGATTCTCATGTTGTTGAGAAAAATAAGGACTATATGATAGCAGGAATGACAGTTAGTTTAGTTGGTGTTAAACAGAAATTTACTACGCAAAATGAATTTTTTGAAAAGGAAAATGGATTTTGTATTGAATTAAGCTTAGTAAAAGGCCCTTTTGAAAGACTTTCTGGGAGCTGGATTTTTACTCATTTAACAGAGGATGCAAGTAAAATTGAATTACATCTCAAGTTTAATTTTAAATCAGGTCTACTTAATGGAGCATTTAAAAGAGCTTTTGGTTCTATAGCCCAACAACTCGTCACTGATTTTGTCAAGAGAGCTAATTATGTCTACAGTTGAAATAATTTATCCTACATTAAAAAAACAAGAATCTTTTTATATTGAATTTGAAAATGGGATGACAATACAGC
>JALWML010000090.1 GCA_027083915.1 Lysobacterales bacterium
TACGGGTTGTAGGCTTTAGCCTACCATTAAAACCGTAGGTTTTAAAAAGAGGTTGACTGAAGTCAACTACCCAAGGGGGCTTTGGTTTTGATGAAAACATACGATATATTTCAATGACTTAGGAATAAAAAACTTCTTAACTAAGTGCCATTCGGGCAAGTCCACCTTACAATAATGCCATGACCAATTACTCTAAATTTGTACTCAAGATGCTGATTGCTGCTTTTATTATCAGCACTTCATCGGTGTGGGTGAAAACATCACAAGTTGATCCATCGGTTTCTGGATTTTACCGCATGTTTATTGGCGGTTCTGTATTGCTTGCTTACTGTGGAATTAAAGGTTTTGATTTGTGGCGTTCATGGCAGTATTTTGGCTGGTTGTTTTTAGCAGCTGCCTTTTTTGCTATTGATTTGTACTTTTGGCATCGCAGTATTTATTATGTCGGTCCTGGTCTTGCGACTTTATTAGGCAACTTTCAAGTTTTTATGATGGCTTTGGCTGGTTTCTTGTTTTTTAAAGAGGCGATTGGTTGGAAGTTTATCCTTGGCTTATCGGTGACTATTGTTGGATTGTTTTTGTTAGTCGGTATCAACTGGTCAGGTTTAAGTGAACAATACAAAATAGGCGTGGTATTTGGTTTGCTAACGGCTATTGCTTATACCGGATTTATGCTATCGCTACGCCATGTGCAAGCCAGCAAAAAAACACTATCAGCTTTTGCCAATCTTGGTATCATGTCATTGTTGTGCTCGTTGATTTTGTTTATTCAAATAAAAGTAGATGGACACAGCATTGATATTCCGTCGACTCAGTCACTGATTTCACTGTTGATTTTAGGCATCATCTGCCAAGTTATCGGCTGGTTGCTTATCACCCAAGCCATGCCAAATTTACCAGCCTCAATCGTCGGTGTTTTACTATTATTGCAACCTGGATTATCCATGCTATGGGACGTATTGTTCTTTAACCGCCCAACAGGTTTATTAGATGTCGTCGGATTGGCAATGGTTTTGATTGGTGTTTATTTGGCGACTTTGAAGCAGAAAAATATTTAAGAGGTTGTTATATATATGTCTCTTGATTCACAATTTTGCATCAATAATCTTTAAACCATATTTTGGAATGGTTTTATCTGCGGTCATTAGCTCTAAGCCTTCTGCTTGGGCTTGGGCAATTAACATTCTATCAAATGGGTCGCGGTGAATGTTTTTTAATCTGCCTGCTTGTTCGCCATGGAATAGTGAGATGGGTAATTTTGCAAATCCTTCGTCTTCGACAATCGCGTCGATATTATCTGGTGCTTTTAGTAAGCCTTTGTTCTTTTTAATGGAAATTTCCCATGCAGAAACAGCACTAACAAAAACATCATTTCGTTCATCGCTGATTATTTTCCGTGATTCTTTGCCTAAGGAAGTATGGTCAGCCAACCACCAAAGCAGAACATGTGTGTCTATTAAAACATTTTTCACTTATTCGCCTTCAAAATCTTCGATAATATCGATTGGCGTTGCATCAAAGTCATCAGAGATTTCAATTTGATTTTTGTAGTTGCAAGCTTTTCTTTTCTTTCTTGGTTTATGAAGTATCAAA
>JALWML010000091.1 GCA_027083915.1 Lysobacterales bacterium
CCTCTTTTGCATTCAGTCAAAACAGCTGTAAAATGGTTAATACTGTCTTTTTTGATCTTGGTGGCACTTTAATAGAAAGCAATGGCATGGGACAATTTGTACTACGAGCAGATGCACGGTTGATTATTGACTCACTAAAATTACAAAATATTCCCATTGGCATAATTACCAATGTTCCACTAAGTTGGACACGCCAAGATTTGAAAAATATACTTGCTGACCCGAGTTTTTTAGATGAATTTGATGCTGTCATCTTATCGTCACAGGCACCAGCAGACAAACCAGATCCAGCCATATTTACTTTTGCTTATGCTCAAATTGTAAATGCCGCACCGATTACTCAAACTGCTTTTGTCACTGAGACCATTGAACACATTGCTAATTCACAAACTTCTCCGACTCTAGGTGCTCGCTCAGTTGGCATGATTGGCATTCACTTATCCGATCTTGCTCCTAGCAATTTAAGCGATTTTACCATACCTAGTAATGACCTTACAGCAATTGACAACATTAGAAATACTGTTGTGTTTTGTAATGGCTTTGAATAGTAATTCCAAATTTTAGAACGTTTCAAATAACACTTTCAATTAGACCTTAACTATAAGCTCAAATTGAGTCTCCCAAATCCCGATATGGAATCACGAAGGATAGCACAAGTAGTTGATGTACAAAAGGAATCAACTACAACTAATTACATCTCATTGGCAATGAAGTTTTTTGTAATATCTTAAGTGCATTAAGGACTTGTGCTAGCATAATAATTTCTATATCGGGAATTGGAAGTCTACATACTTAAGACTGTAAAGCGAGTATCAAAGCCAAAACGAATCTCGCCACGCCTTCTTTCAATAATTTGTAGCAATTGGACGGCCGTAGAATTTAATTGCATTAATTGTTTTCTTAGTCGATAAATCTGAATATTGATGTGATTCTCATCTAATCCCAACTGTTGTGAAAGGAGATCTTTATCTATCCAACCTTGTTCACTTTGCTCAATACATGATTGCTGATCTGCAATACGTTTTCTGGCTAATAATAACACTAAGTAGTGATGAGTTCTTTCACCTAAATCAATTGATTTGTTTTCAAAAACAATGCGTAATGAAACATGCTCTTCGTCTCTGCTTACAGAAAAATTTACGGTAATTGATTTAATGTGATTTGATTCAACTTTTAGTGTCTCATCAATTGTTTCCGCATTGATAAAATACCAACTATTATTCTCTGTTGATACCGTATCACCAGACTCCAAAAAGACTACTCCGACACTATTTTCGCATAACCACTTACCCTTTGATTCTTGATAGAGCGTCACCTCAGGATTATTTTCATCAGGAAGAACCACAACACCCTCAAGTTCTAGCGCTTGGGTATCTGATTTAATTGGCATTAGCATACTTTTTGGTGCCTTATCATTGGTCAATAGCCAGCATGTAGCATTTAAAGAACCAAAACAAATTTTGTCACCACGCTTTAACCTTACTTTAACAGCCGTTGTAATCACTTTATCATTAATAAAAGTTCCATTACTACTGGAGTCTTTTATTGTCCAGAATGAGCCATTCCAAAGAATTGAAGCGTGTATACGCGAA
>JALWML010000092.1 GCA_027083915.1 Lysobacterales bacterium
ATTCTATGTTTATGTAATACCCAAGTATTTATGAAATAATAAGGCACTCAACATAAAAATCAATACCACCATGAAAACAGAAAAAACACTCTTTCTATTATTATCAATGACTTTAAGCTTTCAGGTTCTTAGCTGGGGTCAAACAGGTCATCGGATTACTGGAGCAATTGCAGAGCATTATTTGACACCGCAAGCACAAAAAGCGGTTAATGATTTATTAGTGAATGAGGATTTGGCAGAAGCCTCAACCTATTTTGATGAAATGAAATCAAATCAAAGTGATTTTTGGCAAAAGACTGCATCGCCTTGGCATTATGTTAATGTTCATAAGGGTAAAACTTACGAGCAAGAGGGAGCACCACCCGAAGGTGATGGCGTAACTGCTTTGAAGATGTATTCAAAAATGCTAAAAGATCCTAAAACTAGTATTGAGGACAAAAAATTAGCTCTCAAATTTATTATTCACATTGTTGGTGATTTGCATCAACCATTCCATACTGGAACCAGTGAAGACCATGGTGGTAATAAAGTTAAATTGAATTTATTCTGGCAGGATACAACATTGCACCGTATTTGGGATGAGGACTTAATTGACCATCAGCTTTTATCTTATAGCGAATGGACGGATTGGTTATGCAAGAAGATAACAGATAAACAAGTGCAGCAGTGGCAAACTACCGATCCAAAAGTGTGGATTGCTGAAGGTGTTAAGTTGCGACTTAGTCTTTATCCTAAAAAAGAGAAACTGTCATGGAATTATCAATACCAAAACTTACCTATTATTAAGCAAAGATTAGAACAAGCAGGTGTAAGACTTGCCTTTTATTTGAATGAATTGTTTAAGAGCTAATTGCTTTAAAAAGCAAAGTAAGTTTATTTCTATCCAGTTTTCCATCGGTTCTGACACTGCTGCATAAATCAATACCAAAAGGTTTAACATGTTCATAGGCTTGTTTAATGTTTTGTGGGGTGATACCACCAGCTAAAAATACTGGAATATCAATCTGTTGGAGTATTTTCTTACTCAAATCCCAATTGTGGGTTCTGCCAGTTCCACCCAACTCTTTTACCTTCAAATTCGGGTTGCCGCTGTCCAATAAAATGGCATCGACATAGGGTGAGACTTTGATTGCTTGTTGAATTGAACTTTCATCAATAACATGAATAACTTGCACCAATTTCACATGAGGCAAGACCTTACGGATGTTTTGGTAACCATTATCAGTGAGTTCATCGACTAATTGGATTGTCGTAGTTTGTGCTTTTTGATAATGAGCAATGATACTTTTAGCATCGGTTTGGCTGGTTAATAAAAAAGTAGAAATAGGTGGTGGAGTCTTTTTAGCAATTTTTTGAATTAATTTGTCAGAAATAATACCAGGCCCACTTGGCATAGCTCCCACCAATCCCAAAGCATCCGCTCCGCACTCTATAGCCAATTGTGCTTCTTGGATTGAGCTAATACAACAAATTTTGATTCGTGGTTTGGTTAAATTTTTCATTGTGCTATGATAGCTATTTAATGTGCGTATTTCAATGAAAATTGTTGCCCTATTTAGAGGAATCAATGTCGGTGGTAGAAATATTTTGCCAATGAAAAACCTTGTGGAAATATTAGAAGGCTTAGGTTATAAAAACATTCAAACCTATATCCAAAGTGGAAATGTGGTTTTTGAAACTGAATCTGACATAACGACCAAGAAAACCAATTTAATCCAAAAAGCTATTGAAAAACAACATGGTTTTAAACCTCAGGTATTATTTATTAATTCTGATGAACTTAATGAAGCCATAGAAAATAATACTTTTGATACTGAAATAGGTAAATGTTTACATCTCAGTTTTTTAGATAAAACTCCAGAAGCTGTTGATTACCCACTATTTGATGCTTTAAAAGCGGAAACTGAAGAATATAAACTTAAAGGAAAAGTCTTTTATTTGTATGCTCCTGATGGAATAGGGCAATCAAAACTGGCAGCGAAGGTAGAAAAAATCCTTGGGGTGAATGCTACTGCTAGAAATTGGAATACCGTCATGAAGTTAAAGAAAATGGTAAATAATTGAGAGCTAAGCAAACTCTTTAAAATCTCATTAAACTAAGTTACTAACTTGGGATAAGAACCTAAGACTTTAAGTTGAGTCATAATTCTTTCCACTATTTTTATCGATTTTGGCATGTTTTCATAGCCTTAAGAAAAAACTAAAATCACTCTAACCCCTTACTTCTCAATTGATTACTTAACTTCAGGTCAAAAATTTATTAATTTAAGCAAATGCGACTAAAAATGCCTCCGATAAAACTTAATTATTACAATCTCATTTGTGCTATAGTAAAACATTACAATTAGCGAAGTTTATCAATCATGTCAAACAGCCGTACCAATGGAATTATTCTATTCGTCTTACTTATTGTCTTTAGTTACTTTTCTTTAATAGACTCCTTACCATATAGAGGTACCGAACCTTCAAAATTATTAACCAGAGCCCAATTGGATGTTTCTCATATTGCTAATGAGCCTCATATGATGGGTGCTGATGCACACAAGAAGGTTCAGGATTATATAGTTAATGAATTCAATTCAGTAGGCGTTGAAGTCAATGTAACAAAAAATTCAATCGTATCTACCTACAAAAATAAAATTGCAAAGGATGTCCGGGCTGCGTATGTTGAAAATATTATTGCAAAAATAAAAGGTACTTCAGATTTGCCAGCCATTGCATTGATGGCACATTATGATAGCCGTGATAGCACCAGTGGTGCAGGAGATGATGCATCAGGTGTATCGGTGTTGTTGGCAGCAGCAAGAAAGCTTATTGAAAACAAACCACCTTTGCGTGATGTTTATTTTATTGTTACTGATGGTGAAGAGTTTGGATTGTTTGGTGCGCAACAATTTTTCTTAAACAACCCAATCCACAAGAAAATTGGTTTGGTGATGAATTTTGAAGGTCGTGGTAGTGCTGGAACAGCTACTTTGTTTGAGACGGGTAAAGACAATTATTCAATAGTTAAACAAGTAGCTGGTGCCACTAAAATAAAAGGTTCTTCACTGTCATATTCTGTTTATAAAAACATGAATAACGATACTGATCTCTCAATTGCAAAAAAAGCCAATATACAAGGGCTAAATTTTGCTTTTGGTGATGGATTTTATGATTATCACACAGGCGGAGATAAGCCCGAGAATTTATCAGCGGCTTCATTGAATGATCAATTAACTTATGCCCTTGATTTAAGCCAGCACTTTGCTAATTTAGAAAAATTACCATTAATTGAAAAACAAAATCAAAGTGAAGATGCGACGTTCTTTAACCCTCTGCCTGGTGTGTTTGTATTCTATGGTGAGAATGTTGCCTATCTTATTGGAATTTTGGCTTTGATATTGTCGTTGGTTTGGTTCTATCAACAATACAAAGATTTGAAACTGAAAAATATACTAATGGGGTTATTAAGCAATATATGGCTCTTGTTTTTTATCGGTTTTATCATAACCATTCTCAATAATGGGCTATATGAAGAATTTAGTATTGAAAAGAGTAGATTTTGGCGAATACTTTACCAGTATCACCTTATGATAGTGGCTTATACTTTGATTGTATTTGGTCTTCTAATTAATTTGTTACCATTTTTGACCAATGGATTGAATACTTATTTGAAAACAAGAAAATCTCAAATACTTGCGGCATTAATATTATTCGTGGCTTTAGTGGTTTTAATTTCAGCTAAACCAAGCCTGATTGCATTTGTCATTGCTGCGGTATTGGTGTTACTCATGTGGTTATTTTATAAGCCAATAAGTATAAAATCTTTAGGCGCAGGGGCTGTTTTGTTATGGATGTTTTTGTTAATTATTTTGTTGGTAATTGCTCCTGAAGCCAGTTATTTTCTGGCATGGCCATTGTTAATTGTTTCTGGCACTCGGTTGTTGATAAGATCTCAATCAGAACCTATACAATTGTTTGGTTTGGGGATTGAATTATTGGCAATAATTTTGTTATTTGTTCCAATGTCATATTTGGTTTTTGTCTTTGTCGGTCACTTTATGCCTTTTATCCCAGTTACTTTGATGTTGCTTGGTTTATTGTTGAGTATAGGCAGTATAAAATTAATAGGACAATCATTAGGTGTAAAACTGAGCTTTGGTATTGTTGCAATAGGTGTGATTTTGTTGCTTGTTGTTAGTCAACGAGCGGTTTTTAATGAGAGATATGCACAACCTTCTAGTCTTTATTATTTACAAGATGAAATCAATAATCAACAATATTGGTCAACCAATTTATCGGAAACATTTGGATGGGACAAGCAAGTTTTAGGAGATAACCCACAAACAATTAACTCAAACAATATTTGGCCAATATCAGATGACAAGCATATCGTTAAGCCTGTGATTAAAAATAAACTAGCAAAAGCAGAAATTGTAATTTTAGATGATTATACGCAAGTGGATAAGCGATTTATCAAGGTAAATATTAAATCTAGTATGCACCCTGAATATTTAAATTTGATGTTTAAACCTGTCAAATGGTATAAAGCCAGTATTGATGGAAAGGCTATTTTAAACTTGCCCAAATACTCAGATGCAAAAGAACCCCAATCATGGTGGCGTTGGAGATATTATGCAATACCTAAGCAGGGCATAACGATAGATATTGAAATTTCAGCCGAGCAAGCCTTTGAAATGCGGCTAATTGAAGTTGTTTATTCAGGTAAAAATAAAATTCAACTGCCTAAAATGCCCAAAACTTATATGCCAATGCCATATGGTTGGGCCAATGCTAATGTGATAGTTCAGCATAAAATTTTTTGAATTTGCAAATTTTTATTAACTGCTTATATCCAAAAGAAAATGGTAAATAGTGAGAGATTAAAGCAAATAATTTTAAATCTCATTAAACTAAGTTACTAACTTGAAATAAGAGCCTTAGCCTTTAATCTTTGTGGTGATCTGTGAACATGAAAAATAATATGATTATAATTCAGAACTTCCTTAAGAACTAAAATATTGTAAATAATGACTTTCAAATCTAACATTTTGGCATATGGAGCAAAATATATTTTAATAATAATTTGGCTACTTTTAATGCCTAACTTTTTTGGTAATATACCGCATTATGGCTTGGGTCTTTTGCTGATATTAATTTCATTGTTATTATTACCTTTTTCTATTGTTTATTTAGTTATTGTTATTGCTAATAATGTATTAGTTATTTCTGCACTAGAAATTAATGGAAAATTTGTTAGACTGCTAAAACTAAATTTGATTCCTATAATATTATTAATTGCATGTACAAACTCTTTTTTCAACTATTATTTTTTGTAACAACAGTTCAATCATATATGTGAGGGCATTCACAGAATCAAACACCTTAAATTTTATAATGTTATTTATGAATACTTTCAATCACATTATTAAAATTCGCCATAACATCATTTTTACTCTTCTTTTTTTTCTAAACACTATGGAAACTGTCTATGCTGGTACAAATACAGTAACCATTTCAACGGTTGGTCTTGGCGGAGATTACGTCTGCGATGGTGTCAGTGATCAAATTCAAATTAATGCTGCACTCAATGACGTAGCAAATGATGCTAATCTTACTACGGTCTATTTGCAGGGTCCAATGACATGTACAATTGATGAACCCATTATTATATCTAGTAATACCATTTTTACAGGTGATGCCACTGCAAAAGTCGTTTTATTGGATGAACAAAATTGGCCGAATAATAAACCACTTTTAACACAGACAGGTGGAGAACATTGGGACGATGATTTTGCCACACAAATATACGGCACAATAAACGACTCACTTAGCAATGTTGAAATCAGTGGTTTTGAATTAACCGCAGGCAATCAAAGTGCGCCACATGGGCAATATTACTATATTTTAATGATTTTTTATGGAGCTTCCAACCTAAGCATCCATGACATGAACTTACATGAATCAGACTCTGATGTTATTAGAATACAAAGTTTTCAAACGGGAATGAATCATGATGTTACTTTTTATAATAATAAACTAAGCAATTCAGGTCATGAGGGATTTTATCTAGGCTACATTGATAATTTAGAGCTTTATGGCAATGAAATTGTTTCAACCCGAACAAATGCAGGTATTCGTTTATCCGAATGCAGTCACGTCAGCGTTCACAACAATACCATCAGCAATAGTCTAGTACATGGCCCTGCAGGTTATTCTGGTATTCTCATCAATAATAATGAAGTACTAATCCAAAACCTTGATGTGTATGAAAATTTTATTTATGGAAAAGCCAGTGGAATTGTCTTAGATTCAGGAAACGACAAAAATTTTATTCAAAATGCACATATCCATCACAATAAAATTTATAAAATATTCGATAACACTTTAGGAGGTGATACCTATTTGAATGGCGGTATTCACCTGTTCGGAACTGACAATGTCTTAATCGAATTTAACACCATTGATAGCAGTTACAAAGATGGTATTGTATTTGAAATTGGAGAAGGAGTAGATAGTAATTACCAAACCATCGTTCAAAATAATATTATAAGCAACAGTTTGGGTTATGGTATAAACAATATGAACCCAGCACTGCATACTTTCACTTCAAATTTTAATACTATTTTCGCCAATCGATTAGGCAATTACAACACCTCTTTTATCCATAATGATATTCATCAAGACCCTTTATTTGTCAAGGGTGCGCTTTCACCAGGTTGGCATCATGTTGCTGCAACTTATGATAGCGTGACAGAAATGGCAAAAATTTACATTGATGGACAGGAAAATATTAGTCAAAAATTAAATGGATTTGGAGCGATTGCAAGCAATGATAAAAATGCATATCTTGGGTCTTATCGCGGAACAGACTACTGGCTCAATGGTCGGCTAGATGAAACAGCTATTTGGCAAAGAGCACTAGATAGCAATGAAATCAACAGTCTGTGGAATAATGGCAACGGTAATCTTATCACTACAGCTCCTTTGACAAATAACCTAGTGGCATATTGGCAAATGGATAATAATTGGAACGACAACTTGGGAAATTATGATGCTATTAACAGTACAGCGTCCTTTACAACAGATGCTAAACTTGGAACGCACGCAGGCTTATTTGATGGCATAAGTGCCACCACAACCTTATCAGATACATTAACGGTAAACAACGCGATAACAATTGCTACTTGGGTGTATAAAGATCAAGCCAGCCTTGATGATGCTAATAATATACAAACCATCTACAACAAAGGTGCAGAAGGTAACAATGAAGCGACTTGGTTATATACTATTGGTGATCGATTCTATTTTGAAATTGGCAATGGAATCATTCGCGATGAAATTGCTACATCAGGAACTGTAATTGCACAATTAGACCTACACCTTAAATCTGAATACGGTTATTGGACTGAATCTGGTTGGTTAAATG
>JALWML010000093.1 GCA_027083915.1 Lysobacterales bacterium
TAAAATCTATATCTAAAGACAGCAATATACAAGTTAAGTTAGTCAATATTTTAGACCTATGGAAACATTAATAAATGGGGAAATTGTAGTAAATGCTAGATGAAAATAACGTCATGACAAATTCACTGCCAAAAGGCACTGCAGTTTACCAAAAGGATAATAATAGATTTTCTATAAATGGATATTCGTTCACTGACAATGACATAGAAAATTCTGCCCAAATTGTTGCTGATATTTGTTTTGACAATTCAGGTAAAAACAAATTTGAAAGTTTCATGAATACTTTAAGTGATACTGGATTTAGCCCTCCAAAAACACAGAGTTTAACGCCTAAAGATTGGCAAGTTGGAGAGGGATTTGCTGAAGCTTATATTACCGCTCATGCTTCATGTTCTTTTCCGTGGTCAAATAATCGTGATCTCAAAAATCCAAGCTCAAGCTTAACAGGCGCAGATTTGGTGGGCTATCATAAAGGTAATTTTGCCTTTGGAGAGGTTAAAACATCAAAAGAGAAAAATACACCGCCACAAGTCACATCTAAAAAAAGTGATGGCTTGAATACTCAATTAAATAACTTGTGTTCTAATAATGATTTGCGTTGGGTGCTTGTTCAATATTTATTTCATCGCCAAGATGACAGTATTGAGTATAAAAATGCCTGTAAAGCTTATTTTGAAAGCAAAAATAATTTTTATGTTTTTGGTGTATTGATACGTTGTACACAACCAACAATTGATGACTGGAAATACCTTGATAAAAATCTTCAAGTACATAAAAATGACAGGGTCTCTCTTATTGCGCTATATCTACCAGTCGATGATGGAATAAAGAAAATTCATGCTTGTGTGTTATCTAAGCAGGTGCAATCATGATAACTCGCGAAATTTTAGATAAAATAGATTCTCATTGGGCAGTTCAAGCTGTTGGCAATAGTCAATTACGTCAGTCAATATTGCAATATTCAAAAGCCAAATTAGTGAATAGTGCTATTGGCGAACATATGTCATTACAGTTGGGTAATGATTTAGGAGGTGAAGATGATTTGCAACGATTAGCAATGGCTTATGAAATGGTTGCTATTGAGGGCATGAATGACTTCATCAATCATACAGATAATGACGAATTATCAGATCAATTTTTAGCAGGCTCACGGCGTGCTTTTGAAATCAGCAGGGTATTGGATATTCCCGAAAATGATGATTTGAAATTTGTTTTCCATTTGTTGCATATTTCATCATTGGCCTACTGTGGTGATTGTTGGACTGATCTGAAGCATATCTATGATGAAAATTCAGAAAAAATTACAAATGTATTATCTGAACCGACAAATGAATGGGATCAAAGAATATTGTCATGTTTATTCACCTGTTGGGTGAGTTTATTTAGACAAAATTCTTGGCTAGACCTGAATAACATTGCTGAATCAATCGCTAACTTGAGACAAGAGCAACAGTTATACGAAAAAGATTTTTTAGAGACGGACTCAAATAGTAAAAATCAAAATAGAGGAATGCGTTTGATGTCCCTTTATCATTGGGCGAAAGCTTCTGAACTCCTGTCTTTATATATGCTACAAGGAAATCCTCCTGATATTAAAGCACAGCTAGATAAACACTTTAATCTCGCCATTAAAATTTCAGGTGAAAGTAGAGATGCTCAACTAGAAATATTATTACGTTGGTTACATGCATCAGCAGAGCAAATGATTAACGGTTCGGTTTGGTGGGTTGCACGTACGATTAATTCAAAAGCAACACAGTTTATTAACAACCTATCCAAGCAAGCTAAGCCTCTTTTAGAGTTGTTACCACCACAAAGAACAGCACTTAAAGAATTGGGGTTATTAGATCCAGCTAAAACTGCGGTTGTTGTGGATATGCCCACTTCTGGTGGTAAAACATTATTGGCTCAATTTAAAATCTTACAAGCAGTTAATAATTTTGGAGAAACCAAAGGTTGGGTTGCTTATGTCGCACCTACAAAGGCATTAGTAGCACAAATTGTGCGGCGTTTACGCAAAGACTTTTCGCCTATTGGCATCAAGGTTGAAAAACTAACTGGGGCTATTGAAATTGATGTTTTAGAAGAAGATATGCTTAATGATACAGATAGCTTTGATATTTTGGTTGCAACACCTGAAAAAATGCAATTGGTTTTACGTAACCATAAAATAAACCGACCTTTGTCTTTGTTAGTTATGGATGAAGCACATAATATTGAAGATGAAAGCAGAGGATTACGAATTGAATTGTTGTTAGCGACAGTAAAACAACATTATCAAGCTCAAGCGAATTTTCTATTGCTTATGCCTTATGTAGAAAATGCCAAGACACTTTCGCGTTGGCTAGCTCATGATAGAGATGCTGGTTTGGCAATCAGTTTAAGTACCAGCCCTTGGCAACCCAATGAGAGAATTATTGGTTTAGTAAAAAAAGAAGTAGATAGCAGTGACTGGCAGATTAATTATCAAACATTAGTGACTAGTCCAAAGACAATTCATCTAAAAGGTAAACATCAAATTGGGGGCAATAGACCAATTAAGGTTCCACAAAGTGGTGCGACTATATCTACATTAGTAGCAGGTTGTGCCAAGAGCTTTTCTAGTCGTGGTACAAGCATTGTTATTGCAAAAACCAAACCGAATGCTTGGAGTATAGCTCGTGTTCTCTGTAAAAACATGGATGATTTGGAAAGCATCCCCTCAGAGATTTTATTAGTACAAAATTTTTTGAAAGTGGAAGTGAGCCCAGAATTTGAGCTAATACAAATGTTAAACAAAGGCATTGGTATTCATCATGGAGGGTTGTCAGATGAAATAAAATCCTTAATGGAATGGTTGGTTGAAGAAGGAAAACTAGAAATTTTATGTGCTACCACTACCATTGCACAAGGTATTAATTTTCCTGTTTCATCGGTATTTTTACAAAGCGTTGAATATCCATATGGCAAAAAAATGTCATATAGAGAGTTTTGGAATTTGGCAGGTCGAGCGGGAAGAGTTGGTCAAGATAATATTGGTGTTGTTGGTATTGCTTGCGATACTGATATAAAAGAAAGAGAGCTAATTGGCTTTGTTCAACAAAGCACTGGAGATTTAACTTCTCGACTAATTTCTATTCTAAAAGAGTTGGAAAGCAATAATAAAATAAATGAATTAGAGTCCAAGATGTATGCTCCTCAATGGGAAGATTTTCGTTGTTATATAGCGCATTTGTTAAATGAAAAAAAGGAATTGCAAGCAACACTAAATGAAATGGATCAAATGCTTTCAAATACCTTTGGTTATAGTGAGTTAAAAAAATCCAATTCATCTCAATCTGAAAAGCTACTCAAAGCAGTAAAAAAATATACTGAAAGTATCTCAAAAAATATGGGTAATGTAGCACGAGCTAATATCACTGGATTTTCAGTTGAATCGGTCAATAAGGCAATGACTGAAATGAATGAACAATTAGAATATAAATTAACACCTTCAGATTGGATGCCTGAGAGTTTATTTGGATCAACTGAAAGCAAACTTCCTGATTTGTTCAGCGTAATGTTTAAAATTGAACAATTAAATTTTAGTCATAACGAGCAGCAAGGCTACATACAATCTCGTATGGCAGACATTGCTAAAGCATGGATTGCTGGTAAAGCTATTCATGACATTGCAAAAGAATTTTTTGAAGGCAGTGGCTCAGGTGAAATATCTAAAGTGTATGAGGCAATTTATGGAAAATTAGCTCATGGAGGAACATGGGGATTGTCTGCCTTGAGTCAAATGTCAGGATTAGATTTTGATGCCTTATCAGATATAGAGAAAAGACAAATGAATTTAATGCCAGCAATGCTTTATCACGGGGTTAAAAGTGAAGAATCTGTTCTTATGCGAATGAATTCTGTTCCAAGAAGTGTTGCAACAGAACTCGGTGATAGATTTAAACAGCAAATAAAAGATAGGAACATTTCAACCGCAAGAAATTATTTAAAAGGTTTGAATGAAAATGATTGGAACCTTGTTACTATTAAAAGTGATTACATATCTGGAAATGAGTGTAAAAAAATATGGGAAATATTATCAGGAGAGTCTGTTTAAAATGAAATTCACATATACATCGTTCATTTTCAGCAATTAAACAATGACACTAACAAGAAAACAAACAGCATGGAAAAAAAGCCGTAAATTTGGTGATGTTAAAGGAGGTCGGATGCGTCCTAAATTAACCGATAACATTTTCAATCGTCAGCATAATTTACAAGCACCTACTGATAACCAAGAAATACCTATTTATATTCAAGACAATCCATCTCGTGATTTTTATTTTCCTGTAACAATTGAAGAAATTAAAGACTTTTTAAAAAAACTTCCGCAAGAACACACAGAACATTTAACCCATATTTGGTTAAGAAAAATGAAAAAGAAAGAGTATGAAAAAGAAGGTTCTTTTCAAGGTTGTTTTATTTATGGCAGTGGTATTAACTTAATTGTCCTTTATCCCTTTCCTAAAGATTTAAAAATGAATTATGGAAAGAACAAACCAACGAAGAAAACATTATCATGGTATTCCGCCTATAAACCATTAATCAAACAAGAAGATGGAAATTGGTATCTTCAATGGACAAAACAAAGCATCAAACAGTATTACCTAGAAGGCTTATTGCTTCATGAAATCGGCCATAAAATGGACAGTGTTTATAAAAGATATTGGAGTCAAGCTTATGCTCAAAAAGCTGAACAGTTTGCTGATAATTATGCCTATTATTGGGGTGATAAAATTAGAAATGATTTTAGTTAGTGTAAAATCCAATTTATCACAGGGCTGAGATTTTAACTCTCTTTCCCTACAAAATTACGAATTTCATGCCCATGCCCTAGCAAATATTTAGCTATCGTGTGGTGTTATCATGCTAAAATGATTTGCTTTAACCAATAATGACTTTTACTCGAATGAATAAAACAATCTGGCTCATCTTATTTTTTGCTGCACTCATTTGGTCAGGAGTTAATCCTAAAGATCAGTTTACTTGGTTTTTGGAAGTGTTCCCTGCATTAATTGGCTTTGTATTGATGGCATGGACTTATAAAACTTTTCCTTTAACCCCGTTACTGTATTGGTTAATCTTGTTCCACTCTATTGTTTTAATGATTGGAGGGCATTACACCTATGCCGAAGTGCCTTTGTTTGATTGGCTTAAAGAAACATTTGAACTTAGTCGAAATAACTACGATAAGGTTGGGCATTTTACCCAAGGATTTGTGCCTGCGATTATTGCCAGAGAACTGTTTATTCGCAAAAATATTGTCAATGGAATCTGGTGGAGACGTTATTTGGTCGTCAGTGTTTGTTTGGCGTTCAGTGCTTTTTATGAATTAATCGAATGGTTAGTGGCAATATTATCTGGTGAAGATGCCACGGATTTTTTAGGCACACAAGGCTATATCTGGGACACTCAATCCGATATGGGTTGGGCTTTGTTTGGGTCGATTACTGCTTTAATTATTTTGAGTAAATGGCATGATAGGCAGATTAGAAAGCTTAAATCAGAACTCACTTCATAAAAACAAACAGCTATGCATCCACTTCAAAAAGTCTTTCATGATCAAATATCATTACTGACATTTAAGAAATTTAAACCGAATCTTTTAGAATTAAAAAAATGGTATATTACATTTGGTTTAATTACGGCTTGGATTGCTGGAATTGGGCGATACTGGGACAACCCAAAAGCTGAATTATGGCAATATCTTGGCTTGGGTTCTGTCGTTTATTGTTTTTTTCTTGCCCTAATAATTTATTTAATAATCTACCCACTAAAACCAAAAAATTGGTCTTACTGCAATGTTTTGATTTTTGTTCTGCTTACTTCTCTACCTGCCTTTATTTATGCAATACCCGTTGAGAAATTTACCTCTTTGGAAACAGCTCAGTTTTTGAATGTTGTCTTTCTAGCAATTGTCGCTCTGTGGAGAGTTATTCTTTTTGTACTTTTTTTAAAAAGGTCTGCTGGACTTAATGGTTGGCAAATATTTGTCGCTGCACTTTTGCCGATTGTTTTTATCATTAATATACTGACGTTATTAAATTTAGAACATGCCGTATTTCAGATTATGGCAGGTCTTCGAGGTAGTGAACCAACAGTAAATGATTCAGCTTATCAAATATTGATGTTAATCACCTTACTGTCCTATATCTTATTGCCAATATTAGTGATCATGTATGGCTGGTTTGTTTATAAAGCCAGAATGAAATCTAGCAAATAAAATTAATTCGCTTAGGTAAACATTTCAGGGTCATGGGCGCAACACCGAGTAGTTCACCATCCATATCAATGGTCACTTTTCTATCATCTGTTGGTTCTACGGTAATTTCTTTAAATCGGTGATAGCTGATATTGGGATGTATGAGTTTTTTACATTTTTTTAAGTTGCCAAGATTCTTTAAATAATCATACAAACTCACATTGCCTACAATAACGACGGTAAACATGCCATCATCAACTTGCGCATCTGGTGCAATACCCAGTGAGTTACCAAAATATTTTTGACTAGCTACTATTAAGTTCAAGGTTTTCCCCTGCCATGTAAAGTCACCACTGGTAGCTTTAAGATTGCATTTTTTATAAGTCGCTATGGTTGAGGTGATGGCTAAAAAGTAAGTTAACTTACCACTAAACCATTTTGGCATCTTGGATTTTCTTTGCACCACTTCGCCACCCATGCCAACATCGGTGACATTGATAAAAAAACTGACATCTTTTTCATCCTTAAAGTTGTGGTAATTTATCCAGCCGACATCGACCATTATTGATGAATTGTTATCAATTTTATTTTTCAACGTTTCAATACTTTCATCGAGGTTAACGGATTTGATAAAATCATTACCGCTTCCTGCCGCATAAACGCCAACTTTAATACGGCTAATAGTATCCCAGTCATAATCATCCACTCCTTTGTCATTGCCTTTCTGGTAATAAGAAATAATACCGTTAACACCTTCATTAAGCGATCCGTCTCCACCAACGAAAATAAAACAGTTAAATCCTTTATCTAAGGCTTGATGGCACAAATCCATAAAATGTCCTGCATATTCAGAGATAAATAGTTGTGAATCATAGCCAGAGAATTCATCTTTGATGGTTTGTTTAATTTGTTGAAATTTTCGAATTGAGCCGTTGATTAAGATTGCAATTTTCATGGATAAAAGTTTAAATAAATGTAACGCATTAGTCTAGCATAAAAATGAATAAACAAAAACGCATCGAAATATTTGAACGTTTCAAACGCATCAATCCACATCCGACCACAGAGCTGGAATATTCTTCCCCTTTTGAATTGCTTATTGCTGTGATTTTATCGGCTCAAGCAACCGATGTAGGCGTTAATAAAGCCACTTCGCGTTTGTATAAGGTTGCCAATAC
>JALWML010000094.1 GCA_027083915.1 Lysobacterales bacterium
CTTGATGATTTAGAAAAGTTAAATTTCTATGTGGTTGGTTATGGCTGTACCACTTGTATTGGTAATTCAGGACCGTTAGACCCAGCCATTTCTAAAGCAATCCAAGACCATGATTTAGTGGCAACTTCTGTTTTATCAGGCAACCGTAACTTTGAAGGACGAATTCACGCCGATATTAAGATGAATTTCCTTGCCTCTCCACCATTGGTTGTGGCTTATGCGATTGCAGGAACAATGGATTTTGATTTAAACAACGATTCATTGGGCAATGACCATGATGGCAATCCTGTTTATCTTAAAGATATTTGGCCAAGCACGCATGAAGTTGCCGAAGCGATTGCTGCCAATATCAATCCAGCCATGTTTGCCAAAGGCTACGAACATGTCTTTACAGGCGATGAAAAATGGCAAGCGGTTGAAACCACAGCCTCTGAAATTTTCAACTGGCAAGATGATTCAACCTATATCAAAAACCCTCCCTATTTCGAGGGTATGACTTTAGATGTCGGAACCATTGATGATATTCATGGAGCACGTTGTTTAGCACGCTTGGGTGATTCGGTAACAACCGATCATATTTCACCTGCAGGAGCGATTGCTGAGGATTCACCTGCTGGTCGTTATTTAAAAGAAAAAGGTGTGCCAAAAGCACAATTTAACTCTTATGGTTCACGTCGCGGCAATCACGAAGTGATGATGCGTGGAACCTTTGCTAATGTTCGCTTGCGTAATCAACTCGCACCAGGCACAGAAGGTGGCTGGACACGCCACCAACCAACTGATAAAGAAATGTCAATTTTTGAAGCATCAGAGATTTATGCCAAAGAAGGCACACCATTGGTAGTGATTGCTGGTTCGCAATATGGAACAGGTTCATCACGTGATTGGGCTGCTAAAGGCACATTATTATTAGGTGTTAAAGCCGTTATTGTTGAAAGCTATGAAAGAATTCATCGTTCTAACTTGGTTGGCATGGGTGTAATACCTTTACAATTCAAAGACGGTCAAACGGCTGATTCATTGGGCTTAACAGGTCATGAAACTTATGCAATAACAGGTTTAGACAATGGCAAATCCAAAACGGCTCATGTGGTTGCTAAAACAAATGAAGGTCGAAAAACTGAATTTGACGTGTTGGTTAGAATTGACACACCAAAAGAAGTGGAATACATGCAACACGGTGGAATTTTACAATATGTATTAAGACAGCTTGCTTAAAAAACTCTGAAAATAGTAAAAACTAAAACCCTGTTATTTTAACAGGGTTTTTTATATCTAAAACAGGACTTTTAGCCTATAGAATGAGTCATATAAAAATGATAAGATAGAATCACTTGACCACATTAAGGAATTTATTATGCCTATTAAATTGATTTTCTGTTCTTTGCTGATAGCAACTCAATTAAGTTTTGCTGCGGACAATTTTGAACTATCCGAACAAGAACGCGCACAAAACAAAGCTTACAACCAAGCCCTCTATACTTTTTTACGTAATAACTCATCACCCAAAGTTCAGTTAATTGGCTATTCAACTTATTTATCAGGCGATGAAAAAGACATTAAGGCCATTAAACAAGTTTTAACCAAA
>JALWML010000095.1 GCA_027083915.1 Lysobacterales bacterium
TAACAAGGTTTTGGATAACGGGTTTTCAATTGTTTCTTGAATAGCTCGTTTTAAAGGCCTTGCACCATAAACAGGGTCATAACCTACATTACCAATATAATCCAAAGCACTTGTATCGACTTCTAGAATAATCTCTCTAGAAACCAGACGACTGGCTAATGATTTTATCTGTAATGCCGCAATCTTACGAATATCTTCTTTACTCAATGGGTGGAATACCACAATATCATCAACTCTATTAATGAATTCTGGTCTAAAGTGTCTACTGACAATTTCCATTACTGCTTTTTTCATGTCATCATACTCATCACCTGCTTTATCTTGGATAACATCAGACCCAAGATTTGAAGTCATAATAATAACAGTATTCTTAAAGTCTACCGTACGACCTTGACCATCCGTTAAACGCCCATCATCAAGTACTTGTAGCAAGATATTAAAGACATCTTGATGTGCCTTTTCCACTTCATCAAGCAAGATGACTGAATAAGGTCTTCTGCGTACTGCTTCAGTTAAGTAACCACCTTGTTCATATCCCACATAACCAGGGGGTGCGCCGATTAGTCGGGCAACCGAATGTTTTTCCATAAATTCTGACATATCAATTCGAACCATCGCATCAGGTGAATCAAACATAAACTCTGCTAAAGCCTTGCTTAATTCAGTTTTACCGACACCTGTTGGCCCTAAAAACAAAAATGAGCCTATGGGTTTGTTTGGATCAGATAAACCCGCTCGAGAACGGCGTATCGCATCTGAAACTGCCACTACTGCTTCTTGTTGACCAATAACTTTTTGGTGTAAGTGATCTTCTAATTTCAACAACTTGTCTTTTTCACCTTCAAGCATTTTATTCACAGGTATTCCTGTCCAATGAGCGACAACTTCAGCAATTTCATTATCAGTAACTTTATTACGTAACAATGTAAAATCTTGTTGCTCAGCTTGAGTAGCTTCTTCAATCTTCTGTTCTAACTCAGGAATAACACCGTACTGAATCTTAGATATGCGTGCTAAATCTTGAGAACGCATGGCTGTTTCTAGTTCACTTTTTGCTTTTTCAAGCTCTTCTTTTAAGTGTGTTGTTCCCTGTACAGAAGCTTTTTCCTTTTTCCAAACTTCATTTAAATCGGAAAACTCTCGCTCCATTTCTTCAATGCGGTCATTTAGTTCTTGCAAACGTTTCTTTGAAGCCGCATCTTTCTCTTTCTTCAAAGCTTCACGTTGAATTTTTAATTGAATCATCTTACGTTCTAACCTATCTAGTTTCTCAGGTTTTGAATCAATTTCCATACGAATACGCGAGGCAGCTTCATCCATTAAATCAATAGCTTTATCGGGCAACTTTCGATCGGCAATATAGCGATGTGACAATGTTGCTGCTGCAATAATTGCAGGATCTGTAATTTCTACTCCATGATGAACTTCATAGCGTTCTTTAAGTCCGCGCAAAATACCAATAGTGTCTTCTACTGAAGGTTCTCCAACATAGACTTTTTGAAATCGACGTTCCATGGCTTTATCTTTTTCTACATATTCTCGGTACTCATCCAATGTGGTGGCACCAATTAAGCGCAACTCTCCG
>JALWML010000096.1 GCA_027083915.1 Lysobacterales bacterium
TATTGATAATTTTTTATCAAGGTATACAACCATTGATAATGAAAAAGATAAAATTTCCATTCTCTTCAAGTTTATGCAATACATTGAGCGACAAGTCGTTTTGTTTGATGCTGTTGAAGATGCTGCTTATGAAAAAATTCATAATTTCAATGGCAATGGAACAATTCCGTTTGTTTTTAATCGTGCTAAAAGTACCGAACAAACTCAAGCTCTTATCCAAAAGCTAAAAACTTTCAAAGCCAAAATTGTATTGACAGCACACCCAACTCAATTTTATCAGGGGCGTGTTTTGTCAATTGTTAGTGAGTTAGAAACAGCTATACGTAGTAACGATTTAGATACCATTAATGTCTTGTTACAACAATTAGGGCAAACAGCTTTTGTTAGTGATGATGCACCATCACCTTTCGAGGAAGCGACTCGGTTGATGTGGTATTTAGAAAATGTTTTTTATCATTCCATTGCAAAGGTGCATGGTCGCATTAGAAAAGAGTTATCAAAATTAGGTGTTGAGGATTATTACAAAGATGTTATCAATGTTGGATTTTGGCCATGTGGCGATCGAGATGGTAATCCTTTTGTCACTGCTGAGGTAACTCATGAAACAGCTAGACAACTTAGGCATAAGATATTTATTTGTTATTTTAGAGACTCAAAAATCCTACGAACTCGCATGACATTTTCTGGCGTTGTTCACTTAGCAGATAATGTTTATAATAAATTAGCACAGACTATATACAACACTGGAGAAGAGACTTATCAAACTAAGGAGCAATTGCTGGCTGATTTGAATGAAATTAAACGATTGGTAATAAAAAAACATAATGGATTATTTGTTGAGGTTGTTGATGATTTTATTGTTAAAGTTCACTTATTTGGTTTTTATTTCACCAGTTTAGATATTCGTCAAGATTCTCGAATTCACGGTAAAGTGTTGGCAGATGTTTTTACTGCATTTCATCAAGGAAAGTTGTCTGATTCGATTCTGGGTAATGTACCTAAAGACTATAGTCAACTTGATGATGATAGTAAAATAAATGTTTTGCTTAGTATAAAAGGTACAATTAATCCTGAGCTATTTAAGTCAACAATAACTAAAGAAACACTCAAATCCTTTTATACCATTAAAAAAATCCAAAAAGAAAATGGTCAAGAAGCTTGTAGGAGATACATTATTTCAAACACTCAATGCACCCGAAACCTTATCGAAGTGTATGCATTAGCACGCTTATGTGGTTGGCAAAAGGATAGCTTTACACTGGATATTGTGCCATTACTTGAAACGATTGATGATTTGTCAAATGGTGAAGAGATTTTGAGTTCTTTATACTCAATTCCTGCTTATCGACAGCACGTCACCCAGCGCAATAATCGTCAGTATGTGATGCTAGGCTTTTCTGACGGAACTAAAGATGGTGGGTACCTTAAAGCTAATTGGGGAATATTCAAGGCTAAAGAAATTCTCAGCCAGGTTTCCATAAAAAACAGCATAAATGTTGTATTTTTCGATGGGCGAGGAGGACCGCCTGCTCGTGGTGGAGGTAATACCAATAAATTTTATTCTTCGTTAGGTGAAAAAATTGCCAACCATGAAATTGAATTAACCGTACAAGGTCAGACGATTTCATCCAATTTTGGCACACTTAATTCTTCACAATACAATCTAGAACAATTGCTTTGCGCAGGACTTGAAAATACCGTCTTTAAAGGCAATGTAGCCAGTTTAAGTCAAGCGCAATACGCATTGATTGAAGACTTGGCAGAATTGGCATTTGAATCCTATAAGGCCTTTAAAAATGACCCGGTTTTTATAGATTACCTTGAAGATGTCTCGGTTCTAAAATATTATGGTTTGACTAATGTTGGTTCTCGTCCAGTCAAACGTCAATCAGATAAAAAACTTAATTTATCTGATCTTAGAGCGATTCCTTTTGTTAGTGCGTGGACGCAAATGAAACAAAATGTTCCTGGGTTTTACGGTGTCGGCTTTGCTCTTAAGAAATATGAAGATGCAGGGCGTTTACAAGAAGTTATTGACTTATATAAACAATCATTGTTTTTTAGAACTTTAATCGACAATTCAATGCAGGCGTTAAGTAAAAGCTACTTTCCATTAACATCCTACCTGCGAAATGACAAAAAATTTGGTTCATTTTGGCAAGGTATTCACCATGAGTATAAACAGACTAAACGATTGTTGCTGACAATTTCTGGGCAAAAGACCTTGCTAGAAAAGTCACCTTATATTAAGGCATCAATTGCTATGCGAGAAAAGATTATCTTGCCGTTAATTACCATTCAACAATATGCTTTAATGCGAGTCAAAGAAATTGAAAAAAATAGCGGTGATGAAAATCTTAAGGCAATCTATGAAAAAATAATTATTCGTGCATTTTTCGGCAGCATTAATGCATCGCGTAATGCTGCATAATTGTGATTCCTTAAGTTGAATCACTAAGTGTCTGAGAATATTTAATTTCCATTTTTTTTCCTAACCATTTATCTAATATTGATTTTAGTTCGTCTAACCCCAGAGGTTTTGCAAGGTAGTCATCCATTCCTGCATCTAAGCATATTTGTCGGTCACCTTGCATGGCATTGGCTGTCATGGCAATAATGGGAACTTTTGAGTTAAGGATTTTGGGTTCGCTAAGTCTAATGGCTTTAGTTGCTTGATAACCATCCATTATGGGCATTTGACAATCCATTAAAACCAAATCAAATTTTTCTGACTTGAGGTGCTCAATGGCTTCTTTACCATTCTCTGCTAATACAACATCGATGCCAAAAACCTCTAACATTCCCATTGTAACTTCTAGATTGACGGTCATGTCATCAACAACAAGTACTTTTGCATTGAAGGTTTTTTTCTCGTGAACAGAGCCTTGAGAATGCAGAGATGTATTTTTTATATCTTTTGCTTTTTTTAAATTGAGCGTAAATATGAACTGGCTTCCTTCACTAATTGTGGTATTAACAGTAATAGAACCACCCATTTGCTCGGATAATTGATTGCATATACTCAGACCAAGTCCGGTGCCTCCATATTTCCTTGTTGTTGAGCTGTCTCCTTGAACAAAGGGCTGAAATAAACGGTTTAGTTGTTTCTGAGATAAGCCAATACCAGTGTCTTTAACGGAGAATTCAATGGTTGATTCTTGTGAGGTTTCCTTTAAAACTCTACAAGAAAGTAAGACCTGACCTTCATCGGTAAATTTGATGGCATTATTGAGCAAGTTGTCTAATATTTGCCGTATTCTTCCTGGATCACCTATATAGATTTTATGAATGTTTTTGGGTATTGAGTAAGAAAAGTGTAAATTCTTTTCAAGGGCACTGTTTAAGGTTGAAGATGATATCTCCTGTATGAGCCTTGCTATATCAAAGTTTATGTGTTCTAAGTCAATTTTACCAGCTTCAATTTTTGAAAAATCCAGAATGTTATTAAGAATGGTTAGCATGGCTGAAGCACTACTATTTATGGTTAATGCTCTGAGGTATTGATCTTGGTTCAGTTCATGTTGCAGTAATAAATTTGTTGAGCCGATTATGCCATTCATTGGTGTTCGAATTTCATGACTCATATTAGCGAGAAATTCTGATTTTGCTTGATTGGCTTGGCTGGCATTTTTTTGAGCTAGTATAAGGTCTTTTTCATACTTTTTTGCTTCAGTCATGTCTCTGACCATGCAAAATATGGCTTGCTGATTTCCAAAAGAAATAACTGATAAGGAAATATCAGCAGGTTTTTCATGACCATTGAGTGTTCTATAAACCCAATTAAATCGGTATTTTCCTGTTTGTGAAATTTGGGTATATATAGATTTTAATTTCTCTATTGATTTTATGCCATCAGGTTGCTTTTCAGGTGCGAAGTTAAAAGGGTTGGTTTCGAGCATTTGTTGTAATGAGCTGCACTCAAACAATTTAACAGCGGCAGGATTTGCCATTGATATTTTGTTGTCACTAATAATGAATATTGCATCTTTAGACTTTTCATAAAATATCCTGTATTTGTTTTCATTGTCCTTAGAGATAATTTCGTTCTCTTGTGATAAATGTTTATAGTAAATATTTTCTTTGAAAATTAAATATAATTTCTTGCCAGCTCTTAACAGTAAAGTCAGGTATAACATTAATATGATTGCAAAAGTATTGGTTAATGAAGCATTTAAAATGAGAAGTTGAATGATTAATGGTGTAATAGCAGGTATGACAATTAAGTAGATAGACTTTATACTTGGTATCAGGGATATGGTTGAAATACTTATGATGAGAATAATTGTAATAACCAGATAAGCTTGGTGAATAATCGAGTGGCTAGGGAAAAGGAAGATACTAGCAGATCCCCAAACTATCCCAACATAAAGTGATCCATAAATAAAATTATTTTTACACTTTTTAATTATTTTATCGTCACTGGAGTTTTTATTTTTTCTATAAAAAAAATAGGTGTATATTCGAATTATTATCGATGATATGAAAAACACCACCCAAATAATTATTAATTTGGTTTCGACAACATCTTTTATGGCAGAGATAAGAATCAGAGTACCAACAAGTACGCCTACTTGGTTATACAATAGAGGGTGGTAAGAATGCCTTAGTATTTCTTTTCTCATATTAGAATTACTTAAGCTGTTCTTTGTCATTTTCTTCACTTACCTAATCATGTAATTATGCACTAAAGGAGAATCGAATTGTGGTTTATTCAAATTTATTGAGAAATTCTTCACTTGGGTAATACTCTTAATGCTCTAAAGGGCGTAATTTTATTGAAGCTTTATGTAAGGTGCCATTGATAAAAGTATGTGCTCCATCGCCACCATATTGTTTGGCTAATTCAATAGCTTCATTTAAAACGACTTTATAAGGAGTTTCTGGATTGTTTTTAAATTCGTAAACGCCTATCATCATGATGGCTTTTTCCACTTCTCCTACAGCATAGTTTGAGCGTTCCATTAATGGGTTAATTTCGGCTTTAACCTCATCCATGTTTGCAATTATCCATCGCAGAGATTGTTGAAAAAAAGTTTGATCCACCTTGCCCATGTCTTGTTCGGTTAAAAATTGATTGATAATATCACTGGCGGGAGACTCATTCATTTGCCATTGGTATAAGGCTTGCACTAATCTTTTTCGCGCACGTCTTTTGGCTGCAAGAGGCTCGGGTATTTTCTTCTGTTTTTTATTACTCATTTTTTAATCCTTTATTTGCTGCCATAGACAGGGAATTGATGACAAAGTTCTGTCACTTTGGTTTTTACTGCTTCAATAACATCGTCATTATCTATATCATCAATTATGTCAGCAATCCAATTGGCAATTTGTTTAAATTCTTCTTGCCCAAAACCACGAGTGGTTCCAGCAGGTGAGCCAAGACGAAGACCAGATGTGACGAAAGGTGATTTTGGGTCATTAGGTACGGCATTTTTATTGACGGTGATATGAGCCTCGCCTAATCGCGCTTCGGCAACCTTTCCAGTGATGTCTTTATCCACCAAATCTAATAAAAACAAATGATTTTCAGTTCCACCAGAAACAATATTGTAACCACGTTCGATTAAGATCTTTGCCATCACATCGGCATTATTAACAACACCTTGTTGATAGGTTTTAAACTCTGGGGTTAACGCCTCTTTAAAGGCAACGGCTTTAGCGGCAATAATGTGCATCAAAGGTCCACCTTGAATACCTGGGAAAACAATTGAGTTTAATTTCTTTTCTATTTCAGGGTTTTGTTTAGCTAATATAATTCCACCACGAGGTCCACGTAATGTTTTGTGTGTTGTCGAGGTAGTCACATCGGCAATATTAACAGGACTAGGATAAACGCCAGCTGCAACTAGTCCGGCAATATGTGCCATATCAACCATAAAATAAGCACCGACTTCATCGGCAATTTCACGAAATTTACTCCAATCAATTTTTTTGGAATATGCAGAAAATCCACCAATAATCATTTTGGGCTTATGCTTTAATGCCATTTCACGAACATTGTTAAAATCAATAGCACCTGTGTCATCATCAATGCCATATTGCACCGCATTAAATAGTTTGCCTGAAATGTTGACCTTTGCACCATGAGTTAAGTGACCACCATGATCTAAACTCATGCCTAAAATTGTATCTCCGGGTTGTAATAAAGCCAGATAAACTGCTTGATTAGCTTGCGAACCTGAGTGTGGTTGCACATTGGCATAATCTGAACTAAATAACTCTTTAACACGAGATAGTGCCAGTTGTTCAGCAATATCAACGTATTCGCAACCGCCATAATAACGTTTTCCTGGATAACCTTCAGCGTATTTGTTGGTTAGTTGCGAGCCTTGAGCCTCCATCACCGCAGGTGAAGTGTAATTTTCAGAAGCAATTAATTCAATATGGTCTTCTTGGCGTTGATTTTCTTTAACAATCGCAGCATAAAGTTCAGGATCGGTTTTGGCAATACTGTCATTTCGGTTAAACATAGCTTTACTCTATTATTTAAGGTATAAAAACGACTTATTTTACTATGCTCTTACAAATTTAGTTAATCTTATTGCTATAGAATTCACGAAAATAACAGTAATACCTGTGATAAAATACGCACTATGAAAATTTTACTAATTATTGTGTTTCTAATCGCCTCATTTGAAAGTCAATCACAACTTAAGTACGATGCTGGATTCGAAACAGGAACCTATTTGCCATGGTCAGATGTTAATTACAACCTGAATAATCCCTTGTCGAATCAATTTCAGATTGTTACTTCACCTGTACGTCAAGGTATGTATGCGGCAAAAACTATTGTTCATGATGGCGATGAATTTCTCGATACTGGAGGAGAGCGTTGTGATTTAGAGATAGATCCCGCGCAGCGAGAACATGAAGGTGATGATCTGTGGTATGCCTTTTCGGAGCAGTTTTCCAGTGATTGGCAAAACCCTGGACCACCACCAGATGGAGATTGGTTATTAATTGCTGATTGGCATTCGACTTATCCCAATGTTTGTCAACCGATACAGTTAGAAACAGATGCCAATGGAGTTTTAATTTTGCGCATGTTAACGGGTAATGTAGAGGGCTATGATTGTTTTAATGGCAGTGGCACAGCGTATGAATACAGCGAAGTTGTTTTACCAGCACTTTCTCCAGGTTTATGGAATGACTTTATCTTTCACGTGGTTTGGACCACGAGTAATAATGGTTCGGTAGAATTGTGGCATTTATTAGAGGGTGAAACTAATTACACTAAAATTGCAGATTTACATAATATTCCCACGCTGCAATACAAAACAGACCCAAGTATCGCCAATGTTCCATATTTTATTTGGGCACATTACCGTTCTGCTTTAAATACGCATACATCAGTTATTTATAAAGACGGTTTTAGAATAG
>JALWML010000097.1 GCA_027083915.1 Lysobacterales bacterium
AAACAAAATAATGGTGGTTGGTGATGATGATCAATCCATTTATGCTTGGCGTGGAGCAAAAATTGACCATATTATCGGCTTTAAAGACTTATTCCCCAATACCATTCAATACAAGTTGGAACAAAACTACCGCTCCACTAATAATATCCTACAAGCTGCCAATGCCGTGATTAAAAACAATGCCAAACGATTAGGCAAAGAATTGTGGTCGCAGCAAGGTGGTGGCGAATTAATCCAATATTATGGAGCCTATTCCGAATACGACGAAGCGGCATTTGTAGCTGAGGAAATTGATAATCTGATTGACTCTGGCATTGATGGCGATCAAATCGCTATTTTATACCGCTCCAATATGCAATCACGTTTACTTGAGGAAAACCTCCTCAAACACAATGTTGCCTACAAAGTTTATGGTGGTTTACGCTTTTTTGAACGAATGGAAATCAAAGACGTACTCGCCTATGTACGCTTAATTAACAATCGCCACGATGATGTTGGTTTTGAACGCGTTATCAATACACCGACACGTGGATTAGGCAACAAAACCGTTAATCAAATTCGTAATTGTGCCATGATTAATCAAATAAGCCTATTTTCTGCTTGCCAAATCTTGCTTAAAAATAACTCTCTTACTGCTCGTGCAGCAGGATCGTTGGCTGGATTTATCAACATGATTGATGAATTTGACAACAACCACGATAAAGAACAACTTAATCCACTATTTGATGATGTCATTGAGCGAACGGGATTGCGCGATCATTACCAAAAAGAACCCCCAGAAAAAGCCTTAACACGTCTAGAAAACTTGGATGAACTACTCAATGCCGCCGAAACCTTTGTCAAACCGCAGGAAGATGACCAAATCGGTATGACAGCATTATCCAGTTTTTTGGCACAAGTTTCTTTAGAGGCAGGCGAGCGTGCCTCAGATAAAGATGTGCCTTGTGTGCAATTGATGACCTTGCATTCGGCTAAAGGTTTGGAATTTCCTTATGTCTTTTTGGTGGGATTGGAACAAGGTTTGTTTCCACACCAAAACTCCATGGAAGACCCAGAAAAACTGCAAGAAGAACGCCGTTTATGTTACGTCGGCATCACCCGTGCTGAACAAAAACTGTTTATGACCTATGCGACTTCAAGAAGAATAAGAGGTCGTACCCAAGGCTGTGCACCTTCAAAGTTTTTACGTGAAGTGCCCGAAAAATTAGTCAATCAAATTCAAGGCAATGTCTTTAACACACCACGTGGCAGCATGTTTGCCAACCAAGAAACCTCCCAGTACGCCCAATTCCAACCTGGTATTTTAGTATCACACAAGATATTTGGCGAAGGCACAATCATCGAGCTATCAGGGCAAGGCGATTACACCCAAATTATGGTTGAGTTTACTGATCATGGCACTAAGATATTAGCTGCCAAGTTTGCTAAGTTGGAAGTTATTTGACTCTTTCTTAACTCCAAATAAAAATTAATTGCTTTACAATACAAATTAGGCATTTTAGAATTGCTAGACTAAAATAATTAAAGGAGTTATCCATGACAAATAAAAAATACTTTTTCTTACTCATTCTGATGGTATCA
>JALWML010000098.1 GCA_027083915.1 Lysobacterales bacterium
GGATTTACCTCAGCATTGATTAAGCATCAATACGGCAAACTCTCCTCCCCAAGCCCTATTACCTGTCATTTTGAGGCTTGCAAGGCTGTTTTTATCAGTTTTCTTAATTTTCTTTGTTTTTAATTTCGCAAGATAAGATTTTTGCTCTTATAATCTTATCGAATTTACAACATGAGGGTTAAATGAAACACATCAACAATTTTTTTAAATATGCAGGCTTAAGTTTACTGCTGGCATCTTCTGCTTCATTCGCAGACAAAATACAAGCACAAGCTCAATCACCATCCACAATAAAACAAGCTCTTGCTGATAGCAATAAATTGATTTTAACAACTGGGATATTTGACCCAAGCACTCAAGAATTAGATTTTGCTAGTACTAACATTAACAGTGTTAACTCAAACAGATATGGTATTGTTCAATTTTATGATAAAAAAACCGATTTTAAGTGGTTAGCATCTAATGGTTTTCATGTTGTTTCTAATTTACCTAACAATGCTTTTCTCGTTAACTGGTCCAACCAAGATAAAAACAAATTAAGTAGCAATCAATCTATACGATGGTTTGGTTCTTTTCAAACTGGCTATAAGATTTCTCCAAATTTATGGGTGGCAAATAGACCATCTCAAACCACTTATGCTTTATCTGTCAAAACTTTCTCAGATAGCCAAAATTTCAATTTAAATGCTTTGATTAAAAAATACTTTCCTCAGGTTAAAGCAACCAAATCTTCTATTCCTACTGGTTATAATGCCTACACTGTTGAGGTCAATGCCGCCGATTTGGATACTGTTATTAATCAATTAGTGGCTGTTGAAGATGTTCAATGGGTAAACCTTTATCGCAAAGAAAAGTTTTTTAACACCGAGGCAGTTTCTGCAACTCAAGCCACTTCACCATCTGGTGGTACATCTAGTGATGACAATTATATTCCTACAACTACACCTATTTGGGATCAGGGCATTTATGGTTCAGGTCAAATTGTTGGCATTGCCGATTCTGGCTTAGATAGAAATGAAGATTGGTTTGTGCATTTGGACAAAGGCTCTGGTGTTGTAACCGCAATCACCGATGCCCAAGATGTTAATCCACCATTAATTGGAACACTTCACAACAATAACAAAATCATTGCTTATTGGACTATGCCAGGGGCGCAAGCTTATGATAATGGCACTTTTCATGGAACACACACTTCTGGTTCTATTGCAGGTGACCGATTAGGCAGTATTGGCGCAGGTCCAGCTGGATCTGTTTCGAGCCCTTCTTCTCACGGTTACGATAACGATGATGGCATGGCTCCAAATGCTCAAATTTTATTTGACGATATTGGCAGCAATAGCGGTCTAACGGGAGCAGGCTCAACACCTATGTGGCAACAGGCTTTTGCAGGAGGGGCTGCTATTCATTCCAATAGTTACGGTGCAACAACTCTTGGAGAGTATGTTGGATCAGATGCTCGTGCTGATGAAGCCTTACGTGGCTTAGAAGACATGATAATTTTGTTTGCCGCAGGTAATGATGACGGACAAGTTAATTCTACATCATCCCCTGGCAATGCAAAAAATGTGACCAC
>JALWML010000099.1 GCA_027083915.1 Lysobacterales bacterium
ATTTCTACAGTCATCAGAAAAGTATTTCTCCAGCCTTTCAACAACGCTTAAAACTTTAATTAAGTGCTCGATTGATTTCGCATCATATTCATCGCTTACTCGTTTAATATCTTCTTTTTTTTCTTCTGTAGAAGATGTGCAATACGGGCAGTTATTAGAAATATCAATGAATGTATTCCCCATTACTTGCCATTTAATCCATTTTGTATTTTGATCGCTTCTTAAATATTCACTATACGATTCAAGACCATCAGGAATATTTTCTATTTTATTCCCTTTCCCTAAACCTTTTCCAATACTGCCAGCAGCCGAATATCCTGTTTTTGACTTTCCAAAGCAACCGCCCAATTCTGACAAATCATTAATTATCTCATCTAGTTCATTATTGTTTGAAAAGGCATTTTTAATATCAGCGGTTATGGTTTCAATTTCTGTTATTTTTTTAATGTATTCTTCATTTTTAATGAATATTTCAAAACTATTCTGTATTAGCTCATCCTGTTTAAAAACAAATTTATTGATATAGTTGTCGTTAAATACTGAAACTGAGGATATACCTTCTGTACCTATTATTTCAGGGAAGATACTCTCTGGATTGTTTTCAACAAGTTTAAAAGGAGTTAGTTCATTAAGTTGGCTGTCATCGGAGACACTTAATTGAATAGCTTTAGCAATTGTGCTTTTTCCTACTCCATTAACACCGTATTTAATATTTAACACGCCATCAAAAATGCTGATGGACGCTTCATTAATACTATTGCAGTTTTTTATTTTTAATTCCACAGACTACGATCTCCTTTTGATGCTAACGCCCTCATCAGAGGACTTTCAAAAAGTTCACGATTTTTGCTGTCGCAAAAAGTCGCGCCCTTTTTGAAAGCCTCTGATGAGTTTGTTATGCTGATTTATTAATTAGAAATCCTCATCATTATTATCCGACAAACTCTGAGAGTTATTTTCTATTTTTTCTTTTTCCTTAATGATTTCATTAGGTGATGGAGGCGAAAATTCTGTTGAGCATTTTTTACGTAACATGGCTACTCTAATAGCTTCATATTCACCTTTTAGGTTCGAATATTCAGTAGCCTCGGGTCCATCACCACCTTCCAAGAAAAATAGTGTTGGCCACAACAAAATTGCTCCTGCTGCCTGCGCTGTATCATTATCAGCTTTATTGTCTAAACTTGTATGCAATGTTGCAACACGATGTGAAACGTTATCAATCTCTTCTGTCAATTGTTCACAATCATATCTTTTATATTTAAGCGGGGAAATATATGTTGTTGGCAGATTGTCAGGTGATGTTGCACATCCTGAAATCAGGATTGTTGCAATAATTATAATGGATAGCAAATTTCTCATTTTATAATATCCCTCTAGTTTATTTTAAAGCACAACGCTTGAGCTCAGTTGGCCATAATACAGAGCGAAGCGGCGTATTATTGGTCAACTGTAGTGACTTGATACTCATTGAGCCTCCTCCTTACAGATTAGCGCTGAGCTAAACTGAAAGGTGACCAAACCAAACGGAGAAAGCTCAATGAACTTTTACAATAACACACATCCATATTAT
>JALWML010000100.1 GCA_027083915.1 Lysobacterales bacterium
CTTCAAAATAGTTTGGTGTTTTATTTTTTAATTTTTCAATTATCTCATTCATTACAATTTTCATCTCTTTTATAAAACTTGATTTCATAACTTGTTAAATAAACAACAATTTGAAAGAAACAATTCAAATAAACATGGTTCTATTTATGTCATCAGGTTCTAAGAATAATAAAATTGACTCATCATCTCTAACAATCTTTACTGAGCCGTCATTTTCTTCATAAACTTCCCCAGTGATTAATAATATATTTCCATTATTTATTGTTATCGCAACTTCATTAATAACGCCATCTGAACTTTGTTCTACTCTAATTTTATTGATTATGCCTAAAGGAAAATCTTTTGACTCATACATTCGGTAAATCGATTTTTTATTTACTCCATACTCTAATTCTTTCAAAGAACTCACATTCTCAACAACTATACCCCACATACAATCTGACAAATCATTTTGATAGGTTATAAATTTTATTGTTTTATTATTATCAAGTATAAAATATAAAGCTTGCACCTGAATAAATGGGCAATCAGGGTGGTTGAATTTATGATTAAAATTTATTTCATCTTCCATAAATGCCATATCAAAAATAAAGACTTTTTGAATAACTCTATTTTCAAGTGATTTAAACTTACTTACTTGAAGCTCAGACCATTTATCATCAATTGCTTTCTTAACCATTTATTAATCCCTGAAAATTAATCACCCTTCAACCTCTCTAACAACTTCGATGCCAATTTATCCACACCTTTACCTAGAAATGAACGCTTGACTGTGAGTATGTCTTTGATTTCATCAGCCTGCCATGTCGCTGTTTTATAACGCTTGTCATTTATAACAACTTTATCCATGCCGAATCGTGGGATTTTAAGACTGCCATCATTTTTTGTGCGTTTATGAAATACCTTATCACCTTGGTAAATCACGATTGAGGCAAAAGGCAAAGAATGACCGTCATCAGCTACAAAGGTAACCTCTCGTGTTTTGTAATGGTTAAAGGTGAAGAAAATAAGGACAAAAAGAACAACCATCAGTGGATAATATTTTTCAATGCCAGCATCTGATTGGTTTTGATGATTGTATTCTGATAAGTTTTCCTTTTTATTGCCTCGTTTATAGCGTTTTGCTCGACCCAAAGAAAAGTCAGACACAAACAACAGCATAATAAATTCAATTATGTAAGCAAAACCGTTAATAATAAGCACAAAAAAGGCTGAAAATCCTTCGATTAACATTCCTACAAAGGAAAATATTAGGGCAATTAATTCATCTATAATCATGAAATTAATTCTACCATAGATGCACTATCAAACCCAATTGATGGCAACTCAACACTTCTTTTAATTTTTATAGTGAGCAAAGAGTTAATCAAAACTCTCTTTTACACGGCAACTTGCCTTGTTTATTTGAAGACTATTTAAAAACAGTTACAATACTGTTTTTAATTAAAGTAATCCTCATGCAAACATTTTTAGACTCAATCAGAGACTTGCTTCAAAAACTACCAATGAATTGGGTGAATTTGACCACCCACCGCTTAGATATCTATAACGAAACTATGGCAAAATCTGAGTTTTTGCTTGAATTAAAAAAACTAGTGGTCAATGGCAACTATTCCACACAAGACTTAGAACAATTACCCACCGCTTATGATTATATTCGCTTAGGGCACCAATTATCGAGTTTATTGGAGTGGGTTTTGGCTGAAATAAACGATGTAGCGAATGAACAGGTGATTTCTTTTGCTTCCCATACCATGCCTTTATTAGCTATTTTACGTAAGAATAAACTAAACAGACAAGCAACCACCATTTATTACGATGGAGACAATGCTCCACTTATAGATGAACCACGGTTAAAAGACATTTATGATTATCATTATAAATTACAGGAAGTCAAAAGTATTGATGGCATAAAACAACAGGATGGTACCGTTGTTTTTGTAACACAAAGAGCTTTTAATAAGCCATTACTAATACCAAAGTGTGTTGATATCACAGTAAATAATCACCAAATATTTGGCAGTGTACTATTGATTCACAATACAGAAATTGACAAGATAATCAGTGATATTCAGCACGTAAGAAGACGTGAAACCATTGCCATGACGCCACCAAATGCTTTGAGATTACTAAAAGCACTTGTTAATGATAAAATTCATCAACCCGTAGAAAATCAACAACAAGATAAACAAATTGTCATTGATTGCATTCAAGAAAATACTGGTAGCACATTGACCCCATTAATTGCATCAAGTGGGCTCTCAATCCAATACGCTATGATAATGGGCTTGGTTGAAAATGCTATTAAACAATACCCAAACAAGGCAATTAAAATAATCTTACCACCCAATTGCTATGGCGGCACCAATGATCAATCCCGACGGATTGCTGACTTGATGGATAATGTCGAAATCGTTGATATGCTTGTTGATAGTGGTCAGGATTTGGTTTCTAGCCTTGATGAAGCTCTCGATAGAGTTGCTAAAGATGATAGCGTGGCTTTGATTTTGGCTGAAATTCCGACCAACCCTAGAGTCGAAGTCCCTGATATGGAAGCTTTAGCAGAAGTATTGACCAGAAAAAGAATGACTCATAACAATAAGTTAGCAACCGAACCATTTTTCATGGTTGACCAAACATTTTGCCCGAATGTTAAGTTACTACATCAATCAAGTGAGCTCAAAGATGTACAAACGATTTCATTTGCCAGTGGCTCTAAATTTCCCAGTGGCGGACGTTGCATTGCTGGTTATTGTGCTGCCAATACTGCTGCAAAAAATTTATTACCATTGATTTCAAGTCACCTCAAGTTATCAGATAACTCAGCCAACTCAGATCAATTACAAACACTGGCTGAAAACATGCCCTCAATGCCAACAAGAATCAAACAAGCCTACAAAAAAACAAGAGAGTTAGTCAATAACATACAAGCCCTATTACCTCAGGCAAAAATATATTATGTATCTGATGCTATGGCACAGCGTGGTTTTATGCCATCGGTTTTTTCATTGGATCTCCCAACAACTGGAGAAACTAAGCAGCAACGAAGTGAAAATCAAAGACTATTAAATATCAAACTGATTAAATTTATGATTAAGCAACACCCTGAAATATGTAAGAATTGTGTCAGTTATGGTCAATTAAAAGGTAGCTATTGGACTATACCTGCTACATCAACGCAAGGCACAACCAAAGAAGAAGATAAGGATTACATCGTTCGAGTGGCACTTGCACCAGATGTGGATGTGGCTTTGTTGTCACAATCATTTGCCATATTTTGCAAAGTAAATTTGGATGACTTCAATGTGACTATTGAATGAAATTCGGGTGCACCAATCAGCTTACCCCATCTTTTTATTTGATTTTATTAAACGTTTTTTTATGTCACAGTATAAAGTTTAATGGAAAAATCGTACTATAGAAAATTATTTTAAATGCCCTAAGTTCCAATGATTTCTTTTAAACAACTCTCTTATGCATTAGCGGCAGCTGAAACCTTGCATTTCAAAAAGGCCTCAGAAAAATGCAATATCAGTCAATCTGCATTTAGCACCGCTTTAAATGAATTGGAAAAGCAGCTTGGCTTGAAAATTTTTGAACGCAACAATAAACAAGTACTCATCACACCAGCTGGTAAAAATATTATTCACCAGGCTAGGCAAATTTTACTTCAAGTTGATGAGCTTGAACACTTTGCAGAAACGCATAAAGCACCACTTAGTTTTCCTCTTAATACTGGCATTATTCCAACCATTGCTCCATTTATTTTGCCCAAATTATTACCTGTTCTTAAACAAGATTTCCCTCAAGCACAGTTAAATATTGAAGAAAACCAATCACAAATACTCGTGGACATGGTTAGAAATGGTGAACTAGATACCGCAATCATTGCATTGCCTTTCCCAACTCCTGGTTTATTAACTTTAAAATTTGGAGAAGAAGATTTTTTCTGGATAACTTTGAAAGGCAATAAATTCTCACAACATAAAGAAATTAATAGCGATGAAATAAAACAATGCAATCTTTTGTTGCTCAAAGACGGACATTGCCTCAAAGACCACATTATTAGTGTCTGCAATATGCTAGACAAATCAAACAAGCAAGACTTTTGTGCCACAAGCATTACTACATTAATTCAAATGGTCGCTGGTGACTTAGGTTCAACCTTAGTTCCAGAGATGGCAGTTGAACAATTAACCGCTCAGCATAAATCTCTTTCTGTCATTCATCTGGATGAACCTAGCCCTCATCGCGAGTTAGTTTTTATCTTCCGACCCAACTTTACCCGAACTTCCAGCATCGAAGCACTGGTTGAAGTTTGTAAGAAGGCACTAGCTTAAGGAAGCTCTAAAAAATAGGAAAATCTCAGCTTGCCTTTAAGTATGTAGATACTTTGTAAAATTTTGAAACGGATAGTTATTCATATCTTTTTAAAATTTAACGAAGTAGATGCTTGCTTAAAGTCAAGCCCTGCGGGGCATCCAGCGATTTCCAATCTCTGCATCAGATTATTTTAAGGTGGAATGACTATCTCTGCAATAATCTTCTTTGATATTGAAAATCGCTGAAAGCCTGAGAACTTTCTATTTATCAGAGCTTCCTTAACAGTCTGTTGAGTTAGAACTACGTTCAATAAAACAGATATTCATCTGCGATTTTTCGAGATGTACTTATTCAAGTGACCTTCCTATACTGAACCTATAACGAATTACATCCTATATTCGTTTATAACTTTAGGAGTACATTTAAGATGAACAAAAAAACTAACATGAAAAGAAAACTGTTGGCTGGTTCAATGGTTGCAGCCTTAACCATAAGTTCTGCCACAAATGCAGAACAAGCCAAAACCACTGATTTTTGGTGGCCAAATCAACTCAACCTCAAACCGCTAAGGCAAAACTCTGTTGAATCTAACCCAATGGGAGCAAAATTTAATTATGCTAAAGAATTCAAAAAACTTGATTTAGATGCAGTAAAAAAAGACATTAAAAAAGTCTTAACAACATCACAAGATTGGTGGCCTGCTGATTATGGAAATTATGGTCCATTTTTTATTCGCATGGCTTGGCACAGTGCAGGAGTTTATCGTATATTCGATGGTCGTGGTGGAGCCTCAGGTGGTCAACAACGGTTTGAACCGCTTAATAGCTGGCCAGACAATGTCAATTTAGATAAAGCTCGCCGTCTACTTTGGCCTATTAAGCAGAAATATGGCAATAAAATTTCGTGGGCTGATTTAATTGTCCTGACAGGGACTGTAGCTATGGACTCGATGGGTTTTAAGACATTTGGTTTTGCAGGTGGTCGTGAAGATGACTGGGAGCCTGAATTAGTTAATTGGGGTCAAGAAAAAAAGTTCTTATCTGATTCTCAAAGATACCACGGCAAAAAACTAGACCGACCACTTGCTGCTGTCGAAATGGGTCTTATTTATGTCAATCCAGAAGGTCCAGCAGGAAATCCTGACCCAGTATCCGCGGCAAGGGATATTCGTACCACTTTTGGTCGCATGGCAATGAATGATGAAGAAACGGTGGCATTAATCGCTGGTGGTCACACCTTTGGTAAATCTCATGGTGCAAAAAGCCCTAAAAATTGTGTGGGTCCTGAGCCCGCCGCTGCCACTATTGAAGAACAAGGATTGGGATGGAAAAATAGTTGTGGCAAAGGCAATGCTGAAGACACCATTTCCAGTGGTTTGGAAGGAGCATGGACAATAACTCCAACAGCTTGGAGTATGAATTTTTTACAAAACCTTCTTAATATGGAATGGGTTCAGACAAAAAGCCCAGCTGGAGCAACACAATGGACACCAAAGAATGCCAAAGAAGTCAAATTTGTCCCTGATGCACACGATAAATCAAAACGTCATGCACCCATGATGTTTACAACTGATTTAGCACTAAAGTTTGATCCTAGTTACCGAAAAATTTCTGAGCGTTTTTTGAAAAACCCTCAAGAATTTGACCTCGCTTTTGCCAAAGCATGGTTCAAGCTAACACATCGTGACATGGGACCAAGCACACGCTACCTTGGATCTGATGTTCCATCCGAAGCTTTAATATGGCAAGACCCTATCCCTGCTGTAGATTACGACTTAGTCAATGCCAAAGATATTAAGAAGCTTAAAAAGGCTATTTTAAAATCTGATTTAAGTATTGCACAATTTGTTAGAACAGCATGGGCATCTGCCTCTAGTTTTAGAGGAACAGATATGCGTGGTGGTGCTAATGGTGCACGTATTCGTCTTGAACCACAAGTCAATTGGGCGGCAAACAATCCGACCGAACTTGTGAAAGTACTAAAAACCCTAGAAGGCATACAAAGTAAATTTAACTCAAAATCGTCAAGCAAACAAATTTCACTGGCTGACCTCATCGTCTTAGGTGGAGCTGCCGCCATTGAAAAAGCGGCAGCGGATGCAGGTTTTAAAGTAAGTGTACCTTTTGTTCCTGGACGAGCTGATGCTATTCAAGAACAGACAGATGTCAATTCTTTTGCTGTGCTTGAACCGAAGGCTGATGGATTTCGTAATTACTATGATGCTAAAAACACATCCGCACCAACAGAAATGTTAGTCGATAAAGCCAATTACCTAATGTTAAATGTACCTGAAATGACAGTGCTCATCGGAGGACTACGTGTGTTGAATGCAAATTATGCAAATTCTTCACATGGCGTCTTCACTGATAAGCCAGAAACATTAAGTAATGACTTTTTTGTCAACTTACTTGATATGTCTACCAGGTGGCAAAAGTCTTCTAAAGTTGAAGGAATTTATGAAGGGTTAGATCGTCAATCTGGTCAATTAAGATGGACAGCAACACCAGTTGATCTTGTTTTTGGCTCAAATGCAGAATTACGAGCTGTTGCTGAAGTTTACGCATTTGATAGCTCGAAAGAAAAGTTTGTTAACGATTTTGTTGATGCTTGGGTTAAAGTGATGAGATTAGATCGTTTTGATTTAGCCGCTCAATAAAACCCCAACTCAGTGTAATGAAAATGCCACATTGTTCTTTATTTGTACAGTGTGGCATTTTTCTTTATAAATATACTAAAACCGACATTGTCATTAAATAATGGCATGTGATAAACTTTAAAACATGAAATCTAATAAGTTATTAACATTCTCATTCACCTTCCTACTACTTTGCTTTTCTGCAAGTGCAAATGATTCGCAGCTTAATTTTACGCCACAAAATGGGTTTGGAGGTCTTAGTTTTGGCGATGGTACTTTAAAATTATTGTTTAAAAAACCTGTTGCTTTTCATGTTGAAAGCAAAGGTTACAAACAAAGCGATGGCACTTTACGCCTAGATCAAACCATTACT
>JALWML010000101.1 GCA_027083915.1 Lysobacterales bacterium
ACCCAGTGAACCACAACTCATCGAAACCAATAAATTAGCATTATCAAAAAAAATATCCACCTGAAAGCCAACAACACCAGAACCTGCCCCAATATAATCTATCGGAATAGATACCGTGTCACCAGGCTCTGCACTAGCCGAACCAACAATTACAGCTGGTTGTGATTTTACTCCGATGGACAAGAGCAAAAACAAAATAAACACTAATACTTTAAATTCAGTCATGGGTTCTCCATTAGTTTAGCATTCCCTAACAAAAATCTTACTGCAACACCCCAATGATTGCAAAGATATTTAGCACTTATTCCCACTCAATTGTTGCTGGAGGTTTGGATGAAATATCATAAACCACACGAGAAACTTTATCTATCTCATTGATAATACGACTAGAAACATGCTCCAAAAACTCATAAGGTAAATGTGCCCACTTCGCTGTCATAAAATCAATGGTTTCAACTGCTCGTAGCGTTATGACGTATTCATAACGTCTAGCATCACCGACAACACCAACAGATTTAACCGGTAAGAAAACAGCAAAAGCTTGCGATGTTTTGTCGTATAAATTCCATTTAACTAATTCTGTTATGAAAATATGGTCAGCTTTGGCAAGAATTTGGGCATACTTTTTCTTCACCTCACCCAAAATTCGCACACCAAGACCTGGCCCTGGAAACGGGTGGCGGTAAACCATGGCTTTTGGCAAGCCTAATGCCACACCCATCTTACGTACTTCGTCTTTAAATAAATCACGCAAGGGCTCGAGTAATTTCAAGTTCATATCCGCAGGTAATCCACCCACATTATGGTGTGATTTAATCACATGCGATTTGCCTGTTTTTGATGCCGCCGATTCAATCACATCAGGATAAATTGTGCCTTGAGCTAACCATTTAACATTATCTAATTTACGCGCTTCTTCTTCAAATATTTTGATAAACAAGCCACCAATGATTTTGCGTTTTTTCTCAGGGTCAGCCTCGCCTTTAAGCGCATCGTAATACCTATCTTGGGCATTAACACGAATAACATTAATATCCATGCCATCAGCCATGGTTTGCATCACTTGATCACCTTCTTTGTAGCGTAACAAACCCGTATCAACAAATACACAAACCAAATTATCGCCAATAGCTTGGTGTAATAAAGCTGCCACCACTGACGAATCCACTCCACCAGATAAACCAAGTAAAACTTTATCATCGCCTGCTTGTTTTTTGATACTTTCGACATGAGTTTGGATAATATTATCGGTTTTCCACAATTTTTCACAAGCACAAATATCAAACAAAAACCGCTCGAAAATTCTACGTCCTTGATGCGTGTGTTCCACCTCAGCATGAAATTGTAAACCGTACATGTGGTCTTTTACATTTTCAAATGAAGTAATCGGAGCAGTGGCAGTTTTTGAAGTAGCAACAAAACCCTGTGGCATCACATCCACCTTATCGCCATGACTCATCCACACATCCAAAAAACCTTCTTCCTTATCGAATAAACCATCCAACAATTCCGATTTATGGGTTAATTCAACTTGTGCATAGCCAAACTCTTTTTCATCACTGGGCACAAC
>JALWML010000102.1 GCA_027083915.1 Lysobacterales bacterium
GTTGTACTGATACTAGGTGAGATTGCGCCATTAATTGATTAAGCTTGATGATTGGTGAGGGGTTAATTTTCAACAACTCACCGTAAAGTAACACTATTTGATGCCAGTCAGTTTCTTTAAAAAAACGTGCTTCACAATGCAATGCACTTAAAGCCGCTTGGATTTGATAACTACCAGTATGTTTTTGTTTAAGTGCAGAATGTAATAATTTTATTCCCTGTTTTATTTGGTCTTTATTCCAAAGCATCCTGTCTTGATTTTCAAGTGAAATAAAATTACCTTGATTGTTATAGCGCGCTTTTTTTCTAGAATCGTGTAATAACATGAGAGCTAACAATCCCTTTACTTCGGCAACTTGCGGGCATAATTTAAACAATATTTTCCCAAGTCTTATTGCTTCAAAACATAGAGTGTGACGAATAAGTTTCTGACTATTGGAAGCTGAATAACCCTCATTAAAAATAAGGTAGATAACACGTAAGACTGTAGCTAAACGTTGCTGAAAATCTTCTTTTTCTGGAATGACATAAGGAATGTTAGCCTTTTTTATTTTTCTTTTACCGCGGACTATTCGCTGAGCCATTGTTGGGGTGTTTATCAAATAAGCCGAGGCAATTTCTGCTGTGGTTAATCCACCTAACAACCGTAAAGTTAAAGCTACAGAAGTCAGTTCTGCTAATGCTGGATGGCAACAAGTAAAAATAAGTCGTAAACGCTCATCTGGGATAGAAAAATCATCTTCTTTTACCGATTCGTTAAGATTAAGTAATCTCTGATACTCATCTTTTTTATTTTGGAAGTTATTTGTACGTCTAATTTTATCTAAAGCCTTGTGTTTAGCAGTTGTAAAAAGCCAAGCTTGTGGATTTTGAGGTATGCCATTTTTTTGCCAATGCTTAAGGGCTGACTCAAGAGCTTCTTGTAAGGAGTCTTCAGCCAGATCTATGTCTTTTAAGGAATGAGTCAGTAAGGCTAATAAATGTCCCCAATGCTTTTTGACAATAATTGTAATTTTATTCTTTAAAGGCATCGGGGATTTTTATTTATTCATCGTAATTCATTAAAGGTCTAACCTCTACCCTGCCATATTTTGCAGAGGGAATCATTGCAGCATATTTCAATGCCTGATCCAAGTTATCACATTCAAAGAGATAATACCCTCCTAACTGCTCTTTAGTTTCTGCAAAAGGGCCATCTATGGTCTCAACTTTACCATTACGAACAGAAATTGTTGTTGCCGTATTCACGTCTTGCAAGCCATCACCAGAGACAAAAACGCCATCTTTAATAAATTGCTCAGTCACTGATTGATAATCAGCCAACATCTTATTAAATTCATCAGTTCCATATTGTGGACCTGCATTTTCTGCCGAATATATTAATGCCATGTATTTCATTTTACTTTCCTCATGTTAGTATAGACAATTATTTGTCTATACTACACTAACGAATAAGAAAATGGTATTTCGACACAATTTCAAATAATTTACTATAAAAATCTGAATTAGAATTTAAGTAATACCCAAATCCCGATATAGAAAAATAAAATAGCATCAAAAACATTATTT
>JALWML010000103.1 GCA_027083915.1 Lysobacterales bacterium
GGCATGGTCATAACCATCACATCGGTATCAATATTTTCAAAAAACCAATTACGCACCCAGCCTTCATCAATAAGAAAACTGCGAAAGTTTTTATGTTGTAGCTTTAACCCAGGATCATCTTCTCCAGAACTGACATAGCATATAGATAAATTATGTTCATCTAAACAGGCCCTTATCATGCCTTGTAAATGCACCCAATAGTTTTTTCCCTCGGAATAAAATACCAAGCGTCTGTGCTTTTTGGGTAGCTGATTAAAAGCGATGACATTTTTGATGTGTTTAAAAAACTTAAACATACAACCTTAACTTTTTTGAGCAATCACGCGAATGACCACAGGATCTTCTTCTTTGTATTTTGCCATGCCTTGCCCTTTGTGTTGGTAGTTGATGACAAAGTTTAAATCTTTAAGGCGTTTTAAGAAAACCTCAGAATCAACATAACGACGGTAATGCCCACCAAAATGTTTATCCAATTTTTCATCTTCTTTGGTACGGAACTCAAAATAAATACGCTCACCAGAGTGCAGGCAATCGGCAACAGTATTTAAAAACAAAACCTCTTGTTCATCATCAATGGAATGCATGACAAAACGAGAATAAAAAACAATCGGCTGACCAGCGGCTTTTTGGCGGGCCAATCCGATGGCTTGAGAGACCTCTTTTTGATTGGTTAAGTCAGCTTGGATGAAGTGGGCATGTTTGACATTGCGCTTGATGCTTTCCTCGGTGCAGCTATTTACCGCTTCAGTAGACAAGTCCAGTGCCACAGTTTGGTGGCCTTGAGAGGCAAAATATAATGAATCTCTGCCATTACCACTGCCCAATTCAACAATAACCGCTTGGTCATCAATCTCAGTTAATACACACACACAAAATTGTGAGGGCGTGTGTTTAAAATTGGATTTATAAAACTCATCCCAATAGTCCTTATTGGTCTCAACCGTACGTTTGTTCATTCTTCTTCAGAATCACTAGTTGATTTGTTGCCAGTAAAGATGGATTTAATTTTGTACCAATAGGTTTTTACCGCGATACCAATAGCAACAAAAAAACCAACAATAGCAGACATAATAGCACTGCCAGAACCTGGATCGATATAAGCATTTGCCACGAAAGGTAAAAATATAAGCAATAAGAGAAATTTCATTAAGCGTTCCTATTTAAATGAGGTAGATATTTTAGTGTTTGTACTGTTTTATTACAATGATTTATTCTTTTGGGTAATAGTAAAGTGTGACACAAACAAAGATAAATAGCGAGAATCAACACTTGTGCTCACAGAGGATGGTGCTATTGCATCAGGCATTTCAAGTTCTAAAATAGGGTGTTCATTATTCTCAACAGAAAAATCAAATTTGAAAGTTTGAACTTCGGGCTTGCTGAAAGTGAACTCTTTAATTAGGACTTTATTTAGGTATATCTTAAGGCGTTGTTTATCAACTTTGTTTTTGTATAACAGTGGTTTTGCACTTATTACAAGTTCAAAATCCTTGCTTGCTTTTGAAGAAGGCAGAACAATAAAAGCCTGTGCTCCTATCCACATCATATGTTTATTCTTACTATACCAA
>JALWML010000104.1 GCA_027083915.1 Lysobacterales bacterium
TATCCATATCCAGAAACAGGAATACCAAATAGCGGAATTAACACTACTTGGACTCCTTGATAGTAAAGAATTATATGATTTTAGCTCGGAGTCACTCTTGATAGAGCTTTATCAAACAACAAACCAATTAACAAAAGCCAAACACACTTGCCTTGATTTTATTGAGGAAGAAAGAAAGTTTGGCAAGAGTGGCTTATTGGAAAGTTGTGCATGGACAGAGCTACTTAACAAAGATTTTATTCAAGCTGAAAATTACTTCAATGATGCCGCAAAATCAAATAAAAAAGATTTACTCAATACAATAGACAACTATCTAAATGATCAAGAACTTATTGACAAAATGTTAGCGTATCAAAAGTTTAATGAAGATAAAAACTTATTTATACTTGAATGGAGTAAGGGCAATGCAAATAAAGCAGCTGAAATACTGAAACGAATGGATGCTTTCAAAGAAACCATTAAAGTTGATATTGATGAACAAATGGAATACACACGAAAATCAAAAAATTTATCTCCTAAATATACACTCATGATAAAAGCATATGATGAAATTAGAAACTCAATCAAAAACCATAGGGATTAAAGTTGACAACTTTGAATAAAGAATATTTAAGCCATGAAGTGATTTTATCAAGTGTGCACCTGTCCACCATCAGTGTTTCAGCTGCTTCTATAATCATAAATTTTAAATGATGGGCAAGCCGCACCTTACATGATTATCCCAATACTTTTTCTATAAACCGTGATTTCACCTCGCGGTATTTTTCTTGGGTATAACCTGTGCAGGATAATTTCATTTGGTTGTATTGTTCGACCAATTTTGGGTTTGAGCGTAATTTATCTCGAAAATGTAGAAAGTCTTCGAAAGATGAGCCTTTTTCTACTAATTGAATCGCTACGTCTTCATTCCTTTGAGATTCGAGCATACACAGTTGCTTGGTTCGCAGAGTGTCTTGTTTTATTTTAAAACCTAATTGTTCAATCATGCCTATAGCTTGTTCGATATTATCTACGGCAACAAAAATATCCAAATCCCCTTTGGATACGCAATGAGGGATTGAAGATGCACCAATATGTTCAATTAGTGCTGAGGGCAAAAGCTGGATGATTTGATTTTTGTAACTTGAGAAAAGTTGCTGACATTTGGGTTGGTAATCTTGGGCTTGAAAAAACAGCATTATTGGCATGTTTTTGAAATGACGTTGCATTGGTTGTCACGATAATACGTGCAATTGTTGGCATAAAGTGGTTGGCTGCATGCATTTGGTCTTGGTTTGTGTTCAAGCTGGGACTTTGGAAAAATCCATATAATCAGCAACCATAGAAAAGAAATAAACCAACGCAAATCAGGGTTGAAGTGCTTGCCTTTCCACATCAAATATACTCCAAATGGGTAAAAAACGAATAAAAACAAAATAACTAACTTTTTGTTTTCTGCCATTTTATTAAATGTTTTACTAGGCTTCATAGGCAATTTGTATTATCGCATCACCGCGATTAACTACGGGATTGTTGTTGAGTGTTATGACATAGCCATTTTTCGGGCAATTACATGATTCATGATAATCACCTAACGGACCACAAACTGAGCCAACAATTTGCTTAAACTTAACCTTTTCTCCAACCTTAACCGAAGGATGAAAAAAGCCCGACACAGGTGCACGCAACCATTTGCGGTTGTGAAAAGTTTTGCTTGGGTTGATGTTTTCTGCATAATCGGCCATATTGAGGAAGTTCAATACTTTCTTTGCACCAGAAAGAGCAATCTCTGTGATACTCTCATCAAACCGAAGGGACTCTCCTCCTTCAAATACAATAATGGTTTTGCCTTTTTGGCTGGCTGTTTCGCGCAATGAGTTTGGAATAAGGTTAGAGTGTAAGGTAAAAGGTGCATTAAATGCCAGTGCCAATTCGGCGCTTTTTTCATCGGTTAGTACTGCTCTCACTTGCGCAGCATTAAAACGACTTTTCCCGCCGGTGTGAAAATCTATAATGTAATCACAATGCGGTAAAATGGTTTTAGTCAGATGATAAGCAATCTGGCTTGCAAGTGAACCTTTGGAAAACCCTGGAAAGGAACGGTTTACATCTTTACCATCGGGCACTTCACGTGAATAATTGATAAAGCCAAAAATGTTTAAAATCGGGATGCAGATAACGGTGCCATTCTCAACTTGGTTGATTTTTTCATCCAAGATTCTTCGCAGCACATCTACCGAATTAATTTCATCGCCATGCAAACCTGCCATCAATAACAAAACCGGTCCATCACTTGCTCCACGAGAAACAACAATAGGAATGTCAACTTCTGTTCCAGAGGTGAGTTTGGCAACGGCAAGTTTGATGGTTTTGGTTTGCCCTTTTTTTATTTCTTTGCCCGCAATTTTCATGTGCTTTATTTCTGTTCTAATATTAGCTTGTGGGCGAGCAATTATAGCACAGTCAAATAAGCAATGATTCGTTTGTTTTATTTGATGCATGTCAATTACAGGAAAGAGGAAATGCTTAAAATTATTGTTAGAGGCTGAGGGGGTTAGTCACGGTGAAATTTCAAACAGCTTCAACAATTTATTTGTAAGGAAAAGTATATGAAAAATTCGTCTTCTCCGTATGTTGTTACTTTTGTTATCTGCTTATTGCTGTGGCTATTGTTAACTGCATCTTTTGCTGCTGATGAGCTTATCAGTGGCGTCATCATTTCATTGGTGGTCAGTATAATTTCTGCTCCTAAAATGAAAATTCTTAATGGCTTACGTTTGCATCTTGGGTTTTTCTTGGGCTTGCTTAGCTATCTTTGGTATTTCTTTATGGCTTTGATTAAAGCCAATTTTGATTTAGCCAAACGAGTCGTTTCTAAAGACATGAAATTGCATCCCGATGTGGTTGAAATAAAAACCACTATGCGATCTGATTTAGGCAAGTTGTTTTTGGCTAACAGCATTACTTTAACACCTGGAACACTCACTGTTGATGTGGTGGGTGATAGTTTGTTGGTGCACTGGATTGATGTTCCTAAAAACAGTGATATAAACACTTCCACTCGATTGATTGTGGCTAAGTTTGAGAAGTATCTCAAGGGGTTCTTAAAATGAGGATAAAGTTATGACTTTTATTGAAATTATAGCCCTACTTTTGATTGGTATAGCTGCACTAATTGGCTTGTACCGTTTAATTGTTGGTCCAACTAACCCCGATAGAATCGTCGCAACCGATGCGTTAAATTTGATTACTTGCGTTGTTCTGGTTTTGCTGGCTTTATTTTTTGACAGTGTTTTGTATTTAGATGTCGCGTTGGTTTATGCCGTTTTGTCTTTTGTTGGCATGATTGCTTTAGCGCGTGTGATTGAAGCTAAAGCTGATGATAGTTCTGACATCAATTCAAATAAACAGGGGGAAGGCTGATGCATTTTATTGGTGATTTATTTATCTTGTTCGGTGCGGTATTTATTTTTTTAGGTGCGGTTGGTTTAATCCGTATGCCAGATGTTTACAACCGAATTCAAGTCGGCACAAAAGGTGTAACCTTGGGTGCAATTGGTGTTTTATTTGGTTTGTTTTTGATTCATCCATTATGGTGGAGTAAATTGTTGGTGATTTTAGGATTTACTCTTTTGACTTCTCCTGTGAGTTCTTCTGCCATTTCCCGTGCGTTTTACCGCAGCGGTATTAAAGTTTGGCATAAAAAAGACAAAGCATCTGATAAAGAGGAGAAAGGCTCATGATTTGGGTAGTTTCAGTGGTGGTTTTTATTATGTTAGTTGCGGCACTTGCAGTGTTGTTTTTGCCCAATATGATTGCGGCTGTGGTCGCATCAGCGGTGGTATCTTTGTGTTTAACGGTGATTTTCGCTATTTTAAAAGCTCCTGATGTTGCTATGACTGAGGCGGCGATTGGTGCTGGTTTAAGCTCTTTGATTTTAGCCATTGGTTTAAAGCGTTTGGGTTATTTGAAAACCGATTCAATAGACAAAGTAAAAGCAGGAGAGCGACATGACTAAATATTCTGCATTGTTATTTATTTCTGGCTTGGTTTTTTTACTTATGGTGGTAACAGGTTTGTTGCCAATAGGTCATGCACCCATGTTAGTGGGAAATGCTATCTTGGAAGGCGCTAAAGACCAAGTAGGAGCGGCTAATGTTGTGACTTCGGTGGTTCTTGGGTATCGAGGACTGGATACACTTGGTGAATTATCCATTTTATTTGCAGCAGCTTCGGTTGTTGGTTTGGTATTAACAAAGTCCAGCTTCAATAAGACAGCAAGTGCTAATAACGATGACAATAAACATCTTCATGATCACCATGACAGTGGTTTTGTCGCGGTAAATGCCATTGATTTAATCTTTCCTTTATTGTTGGTTGTGGGCATGTACATTATTACTCATGGTCATCTCACTCCTGGCGGTGGTTTTCAAGGTGGCGTGGTTTTGGCGGTGGCTTTTTCCATGTTGGTTATTGTTCGACCACGAAGAGCGTCCATTAATCACGGTATGGTTTCTGTGATTGAAAGTTTTGCGGGAATAACTTTTATTGTTATTGGTTTGATTGCTTTATTTAAAGGTCAAAGTTTTTTACAACCACTTTTAGGTCATGGCGAATTCGCCAGTCTTTGGTCAGCAGGAACTCTACCATTGTTATATTTGGCTGTTGGTTTAAAAGTTGGGGCGGAATTGGCTGGTCTTCTTTTGGCTCTGAATACGGATGAGGCGGCAAGCTGGTGAATAGTATCTTTACAGTAGAAGGCATCCTCTATTTTGGTGCCATATCTTTATCCATCATAGGCTTATTTGGCTTGCTGGTTTCTAAAAATCTATTTCGCATGTTACTTTCATTAGTCTTATTTGAAGCAGGTGCAAACTTAGTGTTGGTTTTATCAGGTTTTATCCGTAATGGTATCGCACCTATTTTTTTAGATGGTAATAGCGGTGCAGTGATGAATGATCCTGTGCCACAAGCTTTAGTACTCACAGCGATAGTCATTGGTGTTGGTGTTCAAGCACTGGCATTGTCTTTGATTTTCCGAGTGAAAAAACATTACGGCAGCATGGATATGCGAACAATCCGCTCAAAACTGGAACGTGAAATAGCAACTCAAGCAGGTGTAACACCTCCTGGTAGTAACGAAGCACCAGCTCCGGTAAAACTCGTTAAAGGAGATGCTCATGAATAGTTTAGTCTTATTGGTAGTTTTACCCTTATTTGCGGCATTCATTATTCCTGTTGTGGCAAAGTTTTCACCAAAACTGTCTTTATTTACAGGTCCTGTGGTGTTGTGTTTCAACTTGTTGTTGATTATGTCCGCCTGGGTTAAGGTTGGTAGCGGCAGCGAAGCAATTTTCTTAGGTGGGTTTTTACCACCTGTTGGCATTGTCTTCTACATCGATCATTTTAGTTTACTGTTTTCAGGGTTAATTGCCGGCATGGTGCTTATAGTATGGCCTTGGGATGCGAAAGAATCTCGACTTTACTCCTTATATATGTTGTTGTCAGCCGCATCTTTTGGCTTGGTCTTGAGTGCGGATTTATTTAACTTGTATGTGTTTTATGAATTATTAGCCGTAGCAACTTACGGAATTATAGCGAAACAACCTAACTCATCCGCGACTGCTGCCTCTTTACGTTATCTGTTTATCAGTAGTGCAGGCTCAGTGATGTTGTTATTGGGAATTGCCATCATCTATACCTTAACCGGCACCTTAAATATTGCCCACCTTGCTACTTTATCGAGAGATCTTCATGGTTTTGCAGGACTTTCAGCCTTTGCTTTGATTGCCATTGGTGCAGGTGTAAAAGCAGAAATGTTTCCCGTTAATTCGTGGGTGGCTGAAGTTTATGGCACAGTTCCAAGGCAGTTGTCGGCTTTGCTTGCGGGTTTGATTTCTAAGTTAGCGGTAATTTTGATTATTCGTGTATTATTAATGATGTTCCAACAACAAGCGGCATTTGATTTATTATTAGTCGTTGGTATGTTGGGTGTGATAAGTGGCGAAATGGTCGCATGGCGAGCCAAAGACATGATTCGTATGTTATCGTTTTCCTCTATTGCTCATCTAGGCGTTTTATTCATTGCTTTCTCGATTGGCGGTTCAAAAGGTTTATGGCTGGGAACCGCTATAATGTTGCATCATTTATTGGTTAAAGGTGGCTTGTTTTTAATGTCTGATTGGTTTGCTGGGCATTTTGATAAACTCAAAGGTTTAGCACACCATTCTCCGATGGCTGCTGCGGTTTTCTTGGTCTTTATCTTATCCTTGCTTGGTGTGCCGCCACTACCTGGATTTTGGATAAAAATGGCTCTTATTATGAACTTGGCAGAGCTTGGTGGAGGTTTATATTATTTAGCAATCGGTGTTATTTTGTTAGCGACAATAATTGAAACAGCTTATATGTTTAGACTTGTACAAACAATGTACTTAAAAGCCGATGCAAATTCCACACCAATAAATAAAAATTACAGTTCGTCTTATAATTTTGCTAAATTATTTGCTCTTATATTAGTGGTTTCTATGGTGTTTGTTTCGCCTATCTCGAACCGCTTGAAAGATATGGCAAATCACTCGGCAAGCTCTCATATTTATATCAACAAAATCTTGCCAACTAAACAATTAGGAGATCGCTCATGACTTTATTAGATCATTTATTTATTGTTGTCTTTGCATCTTTAATTGCTATTTCAGTATTGAGAAACTCACGTCTTGTCGATAAGCTAGCACCCTTTTTATACGGTTTAATCCTTGTTATGTTGGTGCGTATGGCATCGGTGGCATATGGTGGAGATGCTTATTTTTCATCCTTTTCACTTGAGTTGCTTGGCTTCAAAATGCATTGGCAATTTACTGCTTTATCGTGGTATTTCGCTATCATTACTGTAGTGGCAGCACTCGCATCAGCACTATTCATGTCGGGTGATTGGGGCAGACAATACCGCAAGCAAGGGGGCAATTATGGTATGTTGCAATTGGCATTAATCGTCAATGTATTTAGCATGATTTTATTACTTGGCAGTGGTGATTTGTTGTCCTTATTTATTGGTTGGGAATTTGTCTCTTGGGCGAGTTTTTTGATGATGGTTTTATCTCCTACCAAACTGGCGAAAAAATCAGCGGTTAAATACATTGTTTATGCCATGACTGGTGCAATGGCTCTGATGGTCGCGATTGTAATGATTTATTCAGTCAATAACTCACTTGAGTTTGAACAAATTAGTATCATCTTTTCCCAAATGAGTAGCTCCTCACAAGTCGCTTTGGTGTTGTTATTATTTGTTGCCTTTGCCATCAAGATGGGCTTGTTACCCTTTCAC
>JALWML010000105.1 GCA_027083915.1 Lysobacterales bacterium
GCTTTAAGTGAAGAACTTAGCCAATTAGAGGTTACATATGAAGAAAAAACTGAGAGATATTTGGAAGTGTTAGAGATTTATGAGTCTTTGTAAATATGAAACTGTTCATATTTACTTAATGGGTTTGCCTTCACGGATCGCTTCGGTTTCAACCCTATAAACGTGAAACTGTTCACGTTTACTTTACGGGTTTGCCTTCGCGGGTCGCTCTGCTCCACCGCTTTGGTTTCGACCCTATAAACGTGAAACTATTCACGTTTACTTAACGGGTCTCACCAATAAAGCATAACGCTTCTTCTTCCCCAGCGTAGTGCTCTTCGTCTATTAACACCCATGTAAATGTCTATACGTTTTCTGTACCGTTTATTCATTTTATCACGTACGGTGTAATAACCTTTTAATCCACCTATGCGAACACGTGAGCCATTTCTTAGTCCATAGCGTGTAAGCATATCACGAGAAACTGCAATAATTTTCATACCAGGGCGAATACGGTTATTCCACGCTGCAAGAAATGGTGTACTGTCTGTTTGCCCTCTATGTGAGCTATAGGCAGTTGCTGTCACACGAAGTTTATGTTTTCCAAAGCCTCTAATCATTTTTACTTTATGCTTAGTAAGTTTTCTTTTTTTGGCTTTTTCTTTAGCTCTTTTTGCTTCTGCTAACTTTTTCTTCTTTGCTTCTGCTTTTTTCTTAAGCGCCAATCGTTTCTTTTCAGCTTCTATCTTCTTCATAATATGAGGCAATGGCAAAGAAAGCTTTTTACCTTCACGAATAATTGTATTTGACTTAATATGATTGAAACTCACCAAATCTTTAGGTTCAATATTGAACTTGTACGCAATGGAAAGTAAGGTATCACCTGTTTCTATAACATATGTTGCACTTGAAATAGAATCAACCGTCTTTTGTGGCAATGGAATTTTAAACTTTTGCCCTACACGTAAAGTTGATTTTTTATCTAAATTATTTAAGGCTAAAAGTTCTTGTGAAGTAAGTCCAAACTTTTGGGCTATTCGCCCCAATACATCTCCACTCTCAACACGATAAATACCATATTCTTTTTTGGGTTTTTTAATAGGTAAAGGATGTGTTTTTCTTACCTTTGGGACAATAACAAGTTCTTCTTTTTTAACGCTTTCTACTATAGTAGGTTTAATCTCTCTAATTTTCTCTGCAATAACCTCTGTTGTGACAACATCTTTAATAACATTGACATTTAAAGGCTCTTCTTGAGATCTTTTGAAACGTAAAGAGTCTTCTACATTTACATATTGTTCAATCATATCCGCGACAGATATAACTTTTACTTTTGCTTTTTCAGGAACAGGCAATGTTTTAGAAATAATAAGTTTTTTAGTATCTTTTATAGTATCTATTTTATTTTTTTTAAATGTTGTTTTTTTCGCTAAAACATTATTTGATAATGAGCAATTAATATTCTGTTTTCAAATAATTAGTTTTGCAATTATTCCATATACTTTATTAAAAATTAATACAGCCACGCTTAGAGGATTAAAGAGAATTAAAGAGTTTTCTTTTATTGAAACTGTTTTAGTAT
>JALWML010000106.1 GCA_027083915.1 Lysobacterales bacterium
ACATCTAGACTTACTTGAATCGTATCGGTTGTGCCTGTTTCATCAATGGTGACTGAATTTTTAGACAAAACAACCTGAGCAAAATCATTATTTTCATTAATAACCTCTATCTCTGGCAAGTCAGCATCTGTTAAATTAGCATAACTGAATTCATTATCTACTGAAATATCGGTATTTATTGTTACCGTTATATCTCCATCATCAAAGGCATCATCTAATCCTGCAATGTTAACAACTTGTGGAACATTATAGTCTGTAGGAGTGAAAGTATAGGTGATTGGTGCTTGAAAACCTTGAGGTGAAGACCCTGATTTTGCTGGACCAACTGGTGGTGTAATATTAATTTCAGTGTCATCTAAATTAGTTAAGGTAACAAATACTTTAGGCGTCGTAATAATCGATGCCTTTGTATTGTTATTTGCATTAAGTGGTGGAGGGGAAATAGGTGCTGTACTAAGCTGTATGGTAAAAGCATTTGTTCCACCAGCTTCGTTTGTCTCAATTCCAGAAGTTTGAGAAAATATGACTGACGCTGTATCATTATCCATATTAACCACTTGTACACTTGGCATTAATAATCCTTGATAGAAAGAATCCAAACTGCTAGTTGATGAATTGACTATTAAGTAATTATTAGCACCATCGGCTTGTGGAGGTGAATCTTCTTGACCCGTAATCACTACCGTCTGTGGGATATTCCAATTAGCTGGAGTAAATAATAAACTTGCTGTATCAATGGTTCCTTCGAGTGTTTCACTACTTGCTAATTGCACGGTAACATCATTAAAGGGCTGTGAAGTAAGAACCACATCAAAACTGTTTTGGTTACCATCTTCAGATGTTACTAACCCGTCCAATGGTGTAACATGGTATCCAGCAACATCATCATTAACAATCACAACCTCGACATTATCTCCATGCTTATTATCAAAGGTCATATCACCAGTTGTTTGAATTAAACTCACTGAGATTGTTCGGTTTTGGTCAAGTTCTGCATTAAAGTCATCCAAAGCAATAGCATTGATCACTTGCGGTGTATTCCAATTTGAACTATCGAATACCAACATGTGTGGTTGCCCAAAACCACTGCCTAAATCAATATCACTATTTGCACTTAAAACAGCTTCAACATTAGATGTGGGTTGACGATTTAAATGAACCTGGAAAAAGTCCGTTGTTCCTGTCTCAGAAATGACCATTCCATCACCACTATCTACAACAGCAAATCGTGCATCAATGATGATATTTTGACTAACAGAATCACCCAGAGGATCTGCCGCAGTAATAGTTAACTCTTCAAATACATCAGCAGTTATTGTTCCAACGATGTGGTTGTTTGCATTAACACTAAAACCTGCTGGTAGGTTACTAACGCTAAAACTCAATGGGTTACCATCAGGATCGGTGAATCCTGTTGACAAATCTATGTCTACAGTATCACCAATAGATGGATAATAACTACCCAATAATTGACTAATTTGTGGTGGCAAATTGGGATTTAAATCAAATGATGCTAATTGAAAGGTTTGAAAACCGTTAATTGAAACAGGTAATTGAGTA
>JALWML010000107.1 GCA_027083915.1 Lysobacterales bacterium
AACAGATGTAATTTTGTTCGTTTTTTTTGTTGATTGCAATGAATCCATAGATGGTAATTTTTGAGTTTTATTTGACATAATTGAATTGAGTCTAATTTTTGGTTAATTGTATAAGCAAAGCAAGTTAAATTATATAGACCAAAAGTCATTAATTTGCTGATTTAAGTCCAAACATGCCTCTTTTGCCTTGTCTGCAAAGTCATCTTGGTATTTTCCTGCATAAATAATGCCACGAGAAGAGGAAATGATTAAACCCGATTGTTTTGAGTTTTCATTCAACCCTGCTTTTAGTGTGGCTTCAATATCCCCGCCTTGAGCACCAATACCCGGAATCAACAAAGGCATATCACCGACTATTGAACGAATTTTCTCCAGCTCTTGAGGATAAGTAGCACCAACCACAAGTAAGAGGTTTTTATTGGCATTCCATTTGTTTGCCGCATTATCTGCCACTTGTTCGAATAAAGTCTTGCCGTTCTCAAGAGTTAGATTTTGAAATTCATTCGAACCAGCATTTGAAGTTTTACACAAAGCAATCACTCCTTTATCTGCATAATCCAAAAAAGGTTGTAATGAGTCTTGTCCAAGATAAGGATTAACCGTTACTGCATCGGCTTGATATTTTTCAAAGGCTTCAATGGCATATTGTTGTGCAGTGGAACCAATATCTCCACGCTTTGCATCTAAAATTATTGGAATATCAGGGTACTTTTCATGAATATAAGCAATAATATTTTTCAATTCATTCTCTGCAGATAAAGCAGAAAAATGTGCAATTTGAGGTTTAAATGCACAAACATGATTAGACACTGCATCAACAATATTGACCAGCCAGCTAAACAAGTCCAAACCAAGAGTATTAATGTTGCCCATATTGGGATCAAGTCCAACACAGACTAACGACTTATTTTGTGCTTGTGCTTGGTATAATTTATTAATAAATTTATTCATAATGACTTGAAAACCTTTTGGAAAAATCCTATTTTAACTGAACTTGACCATTATTTATATGTCCATTAATGCTATGAAACAAATACTTATACTTTGCCTAACATTATTAACCACACTATCTCAGGCCGGCTTACCTACACAAGTGGATGGAGTTGCCGTACCCTCACTGGCTCCCATTTTAGAAAAAGTCACTCCTGCTGTCGTTAATATACACTCAACAACCCGTCAAATGGTGCGTTCTAGAAACCAGTCTTTTTATAGCTGGTACTATGGATTACCCAATGTTCCACAAGAACGAGTCACACAATCCTTAGGCTCTGGTGTCATTGTCGATGCCGAAAATGGTTACATATTAACCAACAATCACGTGATTGATGGTGCAACTGACATACAAGTATCACTGCAAGATGGACGAAGTTTTACTGCCAAGCTTATTGGTACAGACGAAGGAACTGACGTTGCGGTTGTACAAATAAAAGCAAATGACTTATCACAAGTTGATTTAACCGACTCAAAGAGGTTGCGCGTTGGCGACTTTGTTGTCGCTGTTGGTAATCCTTTTGGTTTAGGGCAAACGGTCACTTCTGGAATCATTTCCGCTTTAGGT
>JALWML010000108.1 GCA_027083915.1 Lysobacterales bacterium
GGTAAATAGCCTTAACACAAATTAAAAGATGCTAAAAACATTTGAGGTAATTATGAAAAACAGAACACAATCAAGAAAAATTGAACTTGTTAAAACGCAGGTTGATAATAGTAGTCAGATCCAGCCATTGCCAGTTGAGGTTAATAAATGTAAACGAGCTTTTACAACAAGACACGTTAATCTAGATGATGCCAAAACTCTCATAACTGGAGATGTAAAGCCTCAAGCAGGAGATTTGGTTCTTTGCGAAGTGACACGCCTAAGACAGCATTGTCGTATTGAGCAACCTAATGGTCGTCGCAGTCGAATGTTTGTAAAGGATAAAATTGTTGTCTGTTATGGTAACCGATATGCACCTGATCAATTTGAATCAATTGTTCCAGATAATTTGGATGCTTGTCATTTAGTTGCTGGCGGCGGCGTGGCTTCACTCATGCGTTTTAGAAGTCCAAAAGTAAAACCTGCAACTGAAATACAGCCATTGGGTTTATTGGCAAATAAGAGTGGTCAAGTATTGAACTTAAAACAATACAGTATTTTGAAACCTAATCAATCAGCAAATAAAAACATTCCCATTCTTTTGGTGTCTGGGTCATCTATGAATGCTGGTAAAACAACAACAGTTGCAAGTCTGATTAAGGGTTTAACAGCTGATGGATTTAATGTTTCTGCTGCCAAGGTAACAGGGACAGGTTCTGGTGGTGATTTATGGCATTTTATTGATGCGGGCGTTTCTACAGCAATTGATTTTACTGATGCTGGCTTGGTATCAACTTACTTGATGTCTAATCAACGTTTAGTGAAACTATTTGATGACATGATAATGCATTTAAAAACACCACAAACTGATGTTATTGTTGTTGAGGTTGCTGATGGAATTCTACAAACAGAGACAAAAGCACTATTAGAATCACCAGAAATTATAAATGCAACAACAGCCATGGTTTATACCGCAGGTGATAGTTCGTCAGCTGTTTATGGAGATAATTGGTTGCAAACTTTGGGTTATAATGTCTTAGGCATTTCAGGAGTAGTTTCATCTAACCCCTTGGGAGTGCAAGAAGTTGAAAAGATGACTTCAACCCCAGTTTTTAAGAAAAAGGAAATTGTTCAAGCAGGGTTTGGTCATCATTTATATAATTTATTGACAGAACCAGAATTGATGCAACAAAAACTGGATGAAAAATAAATCATGAAATACCAATTTTCACCTTTTAACCCTCCTGCCAATTACTGGAAGAAGTCAAAGTTTCAAATAGCCCAATTAATTGTAAATGGCTTGCTAAAATCTATGGTAGTTGTTGGGAGTTATTATTGGGTGAAAAACCTTTCTTCACAGATTAGAAATCAACACGAAATTGAGACAATAAATATTGCCTATTTATTAATTGCTTCGGTGATAATTGTGGCACTAAGAGTCCATGAACGCTATGTCTCTGAAAAAATGTCACAAAGTTATATTAATTCGATACGTTCAAGCCTATTAAAACGTTTAATGAGGGCATCAGTTAGGGATATTGAAGCACAAACAATTGGAAATTTATCATCACGTTTGGCAGGGGATTTGTCAGCCCTCAAACGGTGGTTGAGTTTGGGAATTTCGCGATTGATTACTCATAGTTTATTGTTGCTGTTAACAACCGTGCTTATTTTCAAAATTAATGCAGCATTGGGTTTGACCATTTTTGCAACTTTAGCTGTTTTGCTGACCTTTTCAGTATTTGTCGGCAGCTTTTTAAAGAATAGCATAAAAATTGTCAGGAGAAACAGAATTGCAATTCACAGTCTATTGGTGGAAAGGCTATCATCATTAGCAATGATTCGAGCCATGGGAAAAGAAGGGCGAGAAGTTGCTCGCATCAATAAGCAGGCAAAAAAATTAGAAAAAAATATTGCCAAACAAGGTGTGTTTTTAGGTTTTATTCGCGGCATTGGTGATTCTTCTTCACTTATTTTAATTAGCGTATTTTTTATTTTCAATGGATTAAATAATCATGTCCTTGCATTAGATGAAATAACAGCACTGATTAGTATTATTTTGTTTCTGAATTCTCCTATTAGAGAACTTGGTCGAACGCAAGAATATTATCAAGGGGCAAAATTATCTATTGCAAAAATTGCAGAATTGTATGCAATTCCAAGAATTGTAAGAGGCAAAAGCCGTCAGCAAGTTATTGATAAAGATTCAAACAGGCTTGGTCGAATAGACTTAAGAGAAATAACAGTAAAAGAAACCTTTAGGCACTTATCAGTTCGTGCAAATAAAGGAGATCATGTCGCACTGACGGGAACAAACGGATCGGGTAAAAGCACCTTAATTCAGATTGTCCTTGGCTTGATTAAAGTTGACTCTGGTTTTGTTCGAATTAATGGTAATGCCCCCAATAAAACATCATCTTTTGATCGAGCGGTTCATATTGGTTTTGCTTCTTCAGAGGCAGGTTTGATTAAAGGTAGTTTGATAGAAAACTTAACTTACCGTATGAATCGTAAAAATGTCGAAGACTTGAGTGAATTACTAACCTTTTGTCAACTCGACAAGCTTGTGGAAAAATTACCAAAAGGCTTAAATACACGAATCTTGGAAAATAGTAAAAATATATCCTCTGGCGAAAAAGCACGAATTTTATTATTTAGAGCCTTGTTAGGTTCGCCTGCTATTTTGATTTTAGATGAACCCGAAAGCTATCTTGATAAACAAGGTCTAGAAATTATTAAAAGCTTATTAACAGGATACAAAGGGACTATTTTGATGGCGACACATAATAGTAATCTAATCAAACTTTGTCATAAAGAGTGGAATATAGATAGTTTAAAGAATAAAAAGTCACCAGTGAGATTTATAAATGATTATGCAAAAAAATAATAATAAAGAAAAACTTGAAATAGTGATAAACAATGAAAGTCTATCTTCCTGTGATAAGTTAAAATACTATTATGTTAAGGGCAGTACCCAAATAACAAATATAGTGGTACTTGTTCACGGTATCTCACGAAATGCAAATGAAATCATCAAAAGTTTTAGTAAGCACATGGCGCAAGATACTTTGTTAATCGCACCAGTTTTTTCTAAAGAATATGCTACGGATTACCAACGTTTGGGTCGAAAAAACAAGGGGCCAAGAGCAGACTATATACTTCAAGCAATTGTTAATGAGCTCTCAAGTCAGCATAAAGTGAAAGTCAATAAAATTAACTTATTTGGTTTTTCAGCAGGGGCTCAGTTTGTTCATCGTTATGCGTTTGCACATCCGGCACATGTGAATAAAGTCGCCATTGTCGCGGCGGGTTGGTATACCATGCCTGATGTAAGAGAAAATTACCCTTACGGATTGAAGTTAAGAAATGAATTTACAGATATAAATTTCGAAAAGATGCGTTTTTTGCGTGTTAAGTTTCGAGTATATGTAGGAGAGAAAGATTATTTACGCGATAAATCACTAAATAAAAACACTAGGATAGATAAAATACAAGGGCAAAACAGGTTGGAACGAGCAGAAAATTGGACCTATAAAATGAATCAATGTTTAAAGGAAGCCTCTATCAAGAATAGAGTAAGTCTAGAAATTCTAGAAAACGTCAGCCATGATTTTGGTTTGGCAGATAATTTAGGTCAGATTTGTGGAAAAGTTTCTCAATGGTTTAAGCAAGATTGAAGATGAAGATTGTTATTTGTTTGTTTTTTCTAAGTTTTACTGCTTTGCTGAATGCTGAGGTTACTTATGATTTTGGCGCTCGGATGGAGGTTGATTATAGTTTTTACGATGATGATCAGTTGATTTTTCCAGATAAAGAATGGGATGTCAGGCGTTTTCGTTTCGGACTATTTACTAAATTTAATAAAAAATTCTCTGCCTATTTTCAGTCCGATTTTTCTGATTCGATCAGAACTCGTAAAGGAGCTACTCAGGCTGCTTGGTTGCGCTATCGACCTAATAAAAGAAATGAATTTTATCTGGGCAAAATGGAGATGCCTTTTAGTCTTGAAAGTGTGAGTAATTCTAAGTACCACTTTTTTATGGAGCGTTCAGTTGCCAGTGCATTAAGTGATCGTTATGGCACGGGTGTAAATTTTATTCATTATGGCAAAGACTGGAATATGCGTCTTGGTTTATTTGGTGATGACCACTATGATTTAGGCAGTTCTAGTTTTTTCGGAAAAGCTTTAACTGGCAGAGTTGGTAAAAAGTTTAAAATTTCTGATCATAAACTGTATCTTGGTGCTTCGTTTCAATACAGAAACCCTAATACGACAATAAGAATAAGGACACGACCAGAGTCCCACACTTTTAACTCAAGATTGCTTGATACTGGTAAATTATTTTTTGTTAATTCGATTGAAAAGTATGGTTTGGAAGCTCTATGGAAGAAAGGCTCATGGACAGTTCAAACAGAGTATATAGCCAATAAGTTTTCACGTGACATTGCTTTACAAGATCTTGAGTATGATGGTGGTTATTTAATCGTGAGCAAGATTTTTAATGGTCGAAGACGCTTTAGTTTTCGAAAAGGAGAGTGGGCTTCAACAAAAGTAAAGAAATATAAGACCTGGGAAATAGCGGCGCGTTACAGTTATTTAGATTTAACAGACAAGAGTCTTAATGCGGGGTATGAAGAAAATATCTCACTGGGTATTAATTATTATTTAACCAGTAAAAACCGCTTTATGTTTAATTATATACAAGCAAGAACAACACCAAATAGTTTTGGAATTGACCAAACAATTAATATAGTTCAAGTTAGATTTCAACTTGAATTTTAAACAGAGGTAAAAATGAAAAAATTTATTTTATTACAATTGATTATCATGAGCTTTATTGCCAATGCATTAGATGTATCAAATCCAGTCCGATTAACTCATGTTGGTCCTGATTTAAATAAAGATTATGATGCAGAAGAATCAGCTATCGCATTTAACTCACAAAACAATGAATATTTAATAGTGTTTGAGGGAACAGAGACACTTGTCGGAGCTGGAACAAATACCGCAACTGCGGTAGAGATTTATGCACAAAGATTTGATGCCACAACACACACACAAAAGTCAGGTTTAATCAGGGTTAGTATAATGGGATCAGAAGGTAATACGACTTTTGATGCACGAAAACCCGATGTGGTTTATAACCCTCAAAGCAATGAATACATGATTGTTTGGTATGGCGATACCAATTCTGTGAGTAACGCCAATACCGTTGAAGGTGAGTTCGAAATTTGGGGCAGAAGATTAAATGCCAGCACAGGTCAACTGATAGGTGATCAATTTAAAATTTCGGATATGGGGCCAACTGGTAATCGATCTTATGATGCCATCGACCCAGTCATTGCTTACAATGAAATTGATAATAATTACATGGTTGTTTGGCGAGGAGAAGATGGTAATGGTGCTAATGCTATCGGCGAATTTGAGATCTTTGGTCAACAATTAAGTGCTAATGGTACACAAATTGGAGTTAATGACTTCAAAGTCTCAAGTATGGGCACTGATGGACAACCCATTTTTGATGCTTACTCTCCAGCTATTGCTTATAACAAAACCAATAATGAATTTATGGTTGTCTGGTATGGAGATAATAACACCAATGGTCATGTCAGTGGTGAGTTTGAGATTTATGGACAGCGATTAAATGCCAGTACTGGCGCAGAGCTTGGCGTCAATGATTTTCAAATATCAGAAACAGGGGTTCCCGGGTTTGTCACGCGCTCTGCTCAATTTCCATCAGTTGCATGGAATAGTAATGATAACCAGTACCTTGTTGTGTGGTCAGCAGACCCTGCCACAGGTATTTATGTCGGCAATGAATTCGAAATATTTGGACAAATTTTATCATCTAATGGCAGTGAAGTCGGTGATGATGACTTTGCAATTAGTCACATTGGTCCAAAAGGAAACAATAATTATGATGCCTTTAGACCCAAGGTCGAATACTTAAAGCACTCTCAACAATACTTAGTTGCCTATCGGGCTGATACTGAAGTGGATGGTGAATTCGAAATATTTTTTCAAAGATTGGATGCAAAAACACAAATCAGACTGGGACAAACCAGCCAAAGACTTTCCCATGCAGGTGCAGATGGTGTCATTACATTTGATGCCAGAAGAGTTGATCTAGGCTATAACACCAATACCGGAGAAGCAATTGTTGTGTGGGAACAAGAAGACGCTAATGCTAGTCAAGTTTTGGGAGAGTTGGAGATATACGCAAGTTCGATGCAGTTTTCTGATTTTACTCTAGACTATACACAGTCTGGATCATGGTATGACATATCACGCAATGGTGAAGGCTATATACTAGAGATGTTACCCAATAATGGCATTCTTATGATGTGGTTTACCTATTTGCCAAACCAAGCAGAGCAAGCATGGTTGATTGGAACGGGCACTTATAAGAACAATCGTATTACCTTAGAAAATGTTCAAATTACATCTGGAGGAGTCTTTGGCCCGGCATTCGATCCAGCTTCTGTGCAAAGACAGAATTGGGGTGATATTTCTTTTGAATTTGATGGGTGTAATGGTGGAATTATTAATTATAACGCACTTAGTAGTAGCTATGGTGATGGTGATCATGTGACAACCCGATTAACTGGCTTATCAGGAGCAAATTGTACAACACATGCTCAATCAACCGATGTACTGGATGGAATCTCTGGTGCTTGGTATGACCCTACACATGATGGTGAGGGGTGGTTTTTAGAATATCTGGGTAATAATAATGTGTTAATGTACTGGTTTTCATATGATAACCTAGGTAATCAGAAGTGGATGCTGGATGTCGGAACAATTGATGCAAACAACCTCATAACATTTGCGAATATGAGTCAAAAGAATGGAACGTTTTTTGGAGAAAGTTTTAATCCAGACAATGTTAATAATATTGACTGGGGAACTATGCAAATGCAGATAAATGATTGCAACTCTATTTCTGTTAGTTATGATTCACCCATTAGTATATATGGTCAAGGGGCATTAAATGCCAGTAAAATTATTGGCATAGATCAGATTGAGTGCCAGTTATAGAGCCTTTTTGTAGCGATTTAAATACGAAAGCCTCATTTAACGAGGCTTTTTATTTTTGTGAACTTGTATGTAATAATCTTTACAAAAACAAGTTAAATACCTACAATAGAGTTTATTGCATCTAACTTATTAATAATGCCTAAAATTACAGAATTAAATCGCTTACTAAGCTACATGGCTTTTCGTATTTTTAAGCCACTGGTAGTGCTTTTTCTAAGAAATTCTGTTCCTTATCAAAC
>JALWML010000109.1 GCA_027083915.1 Lysobacterales bacterium
ATAGGAGAGTGTGCCATTAGAATTATAGAATAATTGATTGGCAACACCATCATTAGCCAAATAAACATCCATCCAACCGTTGTTATCAAAATCATCAGCAACCACACCTAAACCAGGAGAAGTGTCCCCAAACTTTTCATCTATTATTTGCTGATTAAAAGACTTCCCTTGGTTATTTATGAGTAGTAAATCGGATAATTCATTGTAGGATTTAGGTGGGCAATAGTCTCTATCACCATTAGCCGATTTACAATGAGCCACTAACGAGTCGTCAACATAATTGGTAACCCATACATCTAAAAACCCATCCCTATTCAAATCGAACCAACTTGCTCCTGTATAAAATTGCTTTCCTTTGGCTGGTGTAATTATTTGTGAGTTAATAAATTTTCCATTACCTTGGTTTAGCCATAAAGATAACTGATTTTTGCCACCGATGAGTAAGTCAGAATAGCCGTTATTATTTATATCGGCTACAGACGCGAAAATCAAATCATTCAATCCAGTTAAACCTGAAGATGCTGTGACATCAGTAAATTTCATTTGGTTGTTGCTATAAAGTTTTGAAAATCCATTGCTAGTACCATACTGAGGAAGGAAAATATCCATATCACCATCGTTATCATAATCTAAAATCGCAACACCAGACCCTAGTGGCTCGTAAATGGAAAACTCATCAGAAAAAGATGCATCGTGAATAAAGTTGAGACCTAAATTTGAGCCTTCAGTTATTTCAAGTATGCTTGGTGAAGTATTTAAAGCTTGTTTTTTGGGGTTGTTTACAGGCTCATCTTGAGAGCAAGCAGATAATAAAGAAAGAAAGAAGAGAAGAGTGTAATTATTATTCATCAAAGATATCTATGTCAAGGTAACCGACTGTTTTGATTTGATCAAAATGGCTAGTGAATATTTGTTGTTGTTCTTTAGTCCAATGTGTAGCAGATAATTCATTTGCAAGTGAGAGTGCTTCTTTTAAGGTCTTAATTTCGTGGTATTTCACTTTCAAAAGAACAAAATAATTACTTAGATTGGGGTATTTCTTTATTTGGTTCAATAGGCGTTCTTCTTCACGTTTATACAATTGTGCATCTAAGGTGAAATTTTGTAGTAATAATTGCAATTTCATTTGATGCAAATTTTCAATATCTTCATCATCTTCCAACCAATGGTTTATTTTATCAAGTGCCTCTTTGTACTTATGTTGCATTGACAAACTGATAACAAGCCCTTTTCTTGCTTTGGGATTTTTATTATTATGCTCTAATAGCTGAGAAAAAAGATGTTCAGCCTCATCGGCTTTATCAAGCATAATTTTCACACTAGCTAAGTTTAATGCTGCTTTTGGATTGTCTGGTTGTAAAGCCAAGGCTTTTGTAAAATAGTTCTCTGCCTTGCTGTAATTTTTTTGTTTCATCATCACAATGCCAAGGTTAACCACTGTTTTCAGATTATTAGGGTTTAACTCAAAAGCTTTTTGAAATTCATTATTAGCTTTGTTAATTGCATTCATTCGAAAATACATACTGCCAAGGTTGAGATGGTTCCTATC
>JALWML010000110.1 GCA_027083915.1 Lysobacterales bacterium
AGCAAATGAGTTGTACTTTATTCGTCTCATTATGATTTGCAAGAACCATAACTCCATCAGTGTACTTATCCTTAAACTTATCTGCTATAGATTTCATGTTTTCGATATTGAATTTTGGCAAAACATAAAAAAGAAAATATAAACAATAAAACTCTTCAACATTATTCCAAAAATCTTGGGCAGTTTTTCCTATTAACTTATTCTCCAATTCTTGAATTTTTTTCTCTAATTCTTTATTTTTAACTAATGCACTCTTAACTTTTTCTGTCACGGAATCAGACGAGGCATGCGTTAGTTGTGTAATTGTATTAAGCTTTGTTTCATTGCTTTGAATATAACCAACTGCAATTTCTCCTGTTACTGCCTCAATACGTCTAATACCTGCTGCTATAGAGGCTTCACTTACTATTTTAAACAACCCTATTTCGCCGGTGGATTTAACATGAGTTCCACCACACAGTTCTATGGAATAATCACCAATATTCAGCACCCTAACCTCATCTCCGTACTTTTCACCAAATAATGCCATGGCTCCAGTTTCAACAGCTTCATCAAAACTCATTATTTTTGTTACGGCTTCATAATTAGCCCGAATGTGCTGATTAACTTCACGTTCAATTGTTAATAATTGTTCTGAAGTAATGGGTTCAGACTGAGAAAAATCAAAACGAAGCTTGTCATCTGAAACAATAGAGCCTTTTTGCTGAACATGCGAGCCTAATTGCTCCTGCAACACCTTGTGCAACAAGTGAGTTGCGGTGTGGTTTAGCTTTATACATGTTCGCTTAGGACTTTCCACGATAGCTTCTATGGATTGACCAAGCACTAGCTCTCCTTGCTGATGCTCAACTATATGCAAAAAGAATTGCCCTGCTGCTTTCTGTGTATCTAACACAGTAAAAGTTGTGGCTTCTGAATTTAATTTTCCTGAATCACCTATTTGACCACCTGACTCCGCGTAAAATGGGGTTTGGTCTAAAATAACTATTCCATCATCATCTAATTTTTCAACAGATTTTCCATCTTGAATTAACGCCACAATTTTACCCACACCTGACAAATCATCATATCCTGTGAACTTTGTTGCCTCAAGTGTCGATAATAATTCTGATGGAATTTGATTGCTTTGAGTAAAGCCACCAGAAGCCTTTGAACGCTGTTTTTGTTCTTGCATACATTGATCAAAACCTGTCTCATCCACAGTTAAACCGTGTTCTCTTGCCACGTCTTGGGTTAAATCCAATGGAAAACCATAGGTATCATAAAGCTTAAAGGCAACTTCACCAGGTATAACTTGACCTTGCAATTCATTTATTGCTTTATTGAGTAAGCCCATACCTAATTCTAACGTCTCTGCAAAACGCAACTCCTCTTTTTTCAATGCACTTTGAATGCTTTCTTTGTTTTTAATTAACTCTGGGTAAGCATCACCCATCACTTCAATAAGAGGCGTTAATATTTTATAGAAAAAGGTTTCATTAGCACCCAATTTATAACCGTGTCGGATAGCACGACGAATAATTCGACGGAGTACATAACCCCTACCC
>JALWML010000111.1 GCA_027083915.1 Lysobacterales bacterium
ACTATGGCATGATAAAAGAGGGAGCAATCGGCATATTAAATGGTCGTATTGAGTGGCTGGGGACAACAGTAGGTATTGCCAATAGCATTGATTCATTGGCTGAAGAACTTATTGATGCCAAAGGTTGTTTGGTCACTCCAGGCTTGATTGATTGCCATACCCATTTGGTTTTTGCTGGTAACCGTTCGGATGAATTTGAGCAACGACTCAATGGCGTAGCTTATGAAGAAATTGCCCGAAATGGTGGTGGTATCTTATCCACGGTTCGTGCCACTCGCGAGGCTTCATTTGATGAATTGTACCAACAGTCACTACCACGTTTTCTTGCGCTCATTAGCGAAGGCGTGACCACTGTTGAAATTAAATCGGGTTATGGTTTAGACTTTGAAAATGAACTAAAAATGCTCAAAGTAGCCAAAAAATTAGGCAATGAGCATGGTATTGATGTCAAAACCACCCTACTTGCTGCTCATGCCGTTCCTCCCGAATACAAAGATAATCCTGATGCCTATGTGGATGTTGTTTGTACTCAAATTATTCCACAAATGGCAGAACTCGGCATTGTTGATTGTGTTGATGCTTTTTGCGAAGGCATTGGCTTTAGTTATGAACAAACCAAGCGTGTTTTTGATGCTGCTGCGCGCTGGGGTTTGCCCGTTAAACTGCATGCCGATCAATTATCAGATCTTAATGGTGCATATTTGGTTGCCGAATATTCAGGCTTGTCTGCTGATCATGTCGAATACTCCAGTTTAAAAAGTGTTAAAGCCATGGCAAAAGCAGGAACCGTCGCGGTGTTATTGCCTTATGCTTTTTATATTCTTAAAGAAACTCAATTACCACCAATAGACACTTTTAGAAAATACCACGTCCCCATGGCAATTTCCACCGATTGCAACCCAGGAACCGCACCATCTAGTTCGCTATTAACCACCATGAACAAAGCCTGTATTGAGTTTTCACTAACACCCGAGGAAGTCCTCAAAGGCGTAACCATCAATGCGGCAATGGCATTGGGTATTGAAGACGAAGTGGGCAGTATTGAGTTCGGCAAAAAAGCCCATTTAGTATTATGGAACTGCCAATCCCCAGCAGATTTAAGCTATTGGCAAGGCATGAATCGTGTGCAGAGGATTTTTAATTAGCTAAGCTGTTTTTATTTCGCCTCACAATTGTAAGATGGGCCCCGCCCATCATTTTATAAAATGGCGAATAAGTTAATGAAATGTAACTAGAAATGACTCCAATAAAGCTTATCCTTTAAGCCAAACTCTCCTAAATGTTAATTTTAAAACTATTTGATGCTTATTTCAGCTACTAATCGAGATGGTAGACCCTTTAGGCTATAGACTATGATTAGGAATCAACTTAAATCTCAACATGATTTAAATATTGTCTAAATATTTAAAAACAATAAAACTTAACAAATAGCTCATTATAGTGACATTTAGATAAATATTTGTTAAAGTAAGCAATACTTCCAAATGTCGGTAGATAACAGTGATTTTTACTTTTGTTAATTTAAAAAACTTATATAGCTTTGATA
>JALWML010000112.1 GCA_027083915.1 Lysobacterales bacterium
CAATAATATAGCCTACTTATATGAAGATATGGGGCTCTATGAAAAGGCAGAAATTTATTACCGAGAATCGTTACAACTACGCAAAATCAAATATACCAAAAACAAAAGCCGCATCTTCAGTTGTCAAGCCAACCTAGCCAGAGTTTTAGCAAAAACTGGTCAATACAAACAAGCACAATCGCTATTAGACCAAGTTATCCCATTTTATATCTTAGAAAACAAATCCAATCTATCCAACAACATAGCTCAAACTGCTATCACCGCAGCCTACTCCTGCCCCAAAGGACTCCAACAGATTAATAAGTTAGTAAACGAGGTTCAAAAACTGCCAGAAGATAGTTATCGTCGGATGAATGATGAATTATGGTTAGGGCAATTATCCTTTAAATGCCAAGATGTCAAATTAGCTAAATCCTTATTGCTCGCAGCCCAAGAAAAATCTAAAAAGATCTACACAAAAGATTCAGATGGTCAAAAACGCATCGCCCAAATAACACAAGATATTTTAAAACAGATTAACTAATAACTCTTCTCGGACACGCTCCTAGTAAAAGGTTTTGTCTGCATAGACAGGAATAAGGTGTTAAAAATAAAAAATATAATTTTGACACTTTTAATGTTTTTTTACGCTTTATAACTCATGAGGGTTTAGATACCTTCAATTTTAATAAAAATAAGCGGAGCAAAACCATGAATATCTTGAGTGAAATCAAAAAATCAACATTATTTAGTAAGGCAATTGTTTTAGTAATAATCTTACAAATAAACGCACTACAAGCATCACCTATCATCATTGTAACAGCAGCAGATGGAACGGTTGCTGATGATGGATTGTGTAGTATTGTAGAGGCAATCATCTCAGCCAACACAGATACAGCATCAGGAGCTATGGCAGGAGAATGTGTAGCAGGAGTTACAGGGCTTGATATCATAGAACTAGCAGTAGATGTAATTCTAAGTACATTCTATGACGATATTATTTTGACTTATATTGACCCTGACAATAATACCATACTACTCAATATTGGTAGAACAGGCATTCCAGCGATAGAATCAGAAATAATTTTAGATGGCAATGGTTTTAGCTTAAAACGTAATCCATCCAATACATGTACGCTTGATACTAATGTAGATACAGGTGAATTCCGCCTCATGCGCTTACACAGCAATTCTGCCAATCTAAGTCTAATAAATATAACCCTAGAAGGCGGATGTGCAAATGGACCAGAAAACCACAATGGTGTGGGCGCAGGAGTTTATGTTGAAGAAGGCATATTAAACATTGAAAACAGTATAATAAATAACAACCAATCATCACTAGCAGCTGGCGGGGTGTATTTACTTGATGCAAAAGCAATATTAAATCTCGTAAGCAATAGCATTTTTAGTTCAAATAAATCTGGTTTTGGTGGTGCCATTGGATCAAACGGAGTGATTGAAACAATCGAAAATAGCATGTTTTCAAATAATGTTGCAACAATAAGTAACGGAGGTGCAGTTTATAACAATGGCAGTTTAACCACTTTAAACAACAGTGTTTTTTCTGTTAATAATGCCAATAGTAATGGCGGTGGAATTTATATTACAACCATAGGTACTATTATGGATATAAACAACAGTATTTTTTCAACTAATAGTGCTGATGGTAATACTTTAAGTGAAGGCGGTGGTGGTGTTTATAATGGTGGCACTATTACAGCAATAAATAACAGCACATTTTCTGGTAATAGTGCTGTTATCAATGGTGGTGGAATTTATAATACAACCATAGGCACTATTATGGATATTAACAATAGCACATTTTCTGATAATAGTACTTTTAACTTTGGTGGTGGTGTTAATAATAATGGTACTATTACAGCAATAAACAACAGTACATTTTCTGGTAATAGTGCTGGTTATGGAGGTGGAATTATAAATGCAGTGACTATAACGGAAATAAATAATAGCACATTTTTTGGAAATAGTGCTGTTATCAATGGTGGTGGGATTGAAAATTCTGGCAACTCGGCTAATATAACGATGCTAAACAACAGCCTGTTTATTGAAAATACAGGGACAAATGCAGATTGCAACAATGATGGTGGATCTGTTTCTGGTAGCAACAACCTCTCTAATCAGCAGAGTAGCAATTGCACATTTGCAGGTTTTATAAGCGGACTAAACGCAAGTACCGTTGGATCATTAGCAGACAATGGATGCATGACTCCATTAGCTAATGGTACATGTGTAAAAACGCATGCTTTATTAGCTGGTAGTGAAGCGATTAATTTAGGAGATATTAATGCGACAAATAACGATCAAAGAGGCTTTTTTCTTAATGGGTTGCGCGATATTGGGGCATTTGAACGACAAACAGCTCAGGGGCAATGCAGTCAAAATCAAGCAGATGCAATATTCAATGTCAGTTCAGCTCTTGAATTAAATGATGCCATCATTTGTGCCAATCAAAATGCAGCAACAACAGACACGATAAATTTCACCCAAAACATCACCCTAAACACCCACTACGATGATATCATTATAGGCTCATTACTTATTGGCAGAACTGGCACAGCAGCAATTGAAACTCCTGTCATTATTGAAGGCAATGGTTATCGTTTGCAGCGTAATCCTAATATTAATTGTGTACTTAATGATACAAAAGAAACAGGTGAATTTCGCTTGATGCGATTGCAAGGCAATAATGCCAATTTGAACTTGAAACATATTGTGTTAGAAGGAGGATGTGCCGATGGTCCCGATACTCATAATGGTATAGCTGGTGGTATCTATGCAGAAGGTGGAACATTAAGCATAGGAAACAGTTTATTGGATAACAATCAAGCAAAAAATGTCGCTGGTGCAGTGTATTTAATTGATGCCGCAACAACATTGACTGTATTAGACAGCACCTTTAGTTTCAATAAATCCGGTAAAGGTGGAGCACTTTACTCCAATGGTATCATTGCAAAAATAGAAAACAGTACTTTTAGTGGTAATGAAGCCAACGGTTATTTATCAGAATCCCAAGGTGGTGCGATATGGAACAATAATCAAATATCAGCCATACTCAATAATACCTTTTCAGGCAATAGTGCGGTAAACAACTCAGCGGAAGGTGGTGCATTATATACAGCAGTGGGCCACACAATATCTCAAATGAACAACAATTTATTTCATCTCAACACGGCAACAACAAATGCAGATTGCTATGAATTTACTCCTGCGAATGTTACAGGCAGTAATAATGCCTCAGATAAAAACAGCAGTAATTGTACAGCGGTTATCAGTAGCTTTTTATTCACGGCAGAAATTTCGCCATTAGCTGATAACGGTTGTGTTACACCACTAGCTGATGGTACATGTATTAAAACCCATGCTTTGTCAATAGGTAGTTTAGCCGTTAATTCAGGGATAAATGCGACAAATCACGATCAAAGAGGCTTTGTTCCTATTCTTGAGCGTGACATTGGAGCCTTCGAATCTTTTAGTCATGATGATGTATTATTCAAAAATAGTTTTGAGTAATATAGATTAAAGCAAAAGGCGACTCATCTATGAGTGGTCTTTTAGCTTGCTCTACTCAGTTTGACTTGTTAGTTTTTGTCACTAGTTGCAAACATTATGGTAAAATACTCACAAAATATATTCAGGTGAAACCCATGTCAAATTCAATTAGAAATCTCGAACCCAAAGCCTTATGGAATAACTTTGCTGACTTAAATGCGATACCGCGTCCTTCTAAGAAAGAAGAAAAGGTTGTGGCTTTTTTAATGGCATTTGCCGAGAGTCATAATTTTGAGGCGTTTATTGATCCTGTGGGCAATGTGATTTTGAAAAAGCCTGCCACAAGTGGTATGGAAAACCGTAAAACGGTGGTGTTGCAATCGCATATTGATATGGTTTGCCAAAAAAATAATGACACCGATTTTGACTTTGATACCCAAGGCATTAACATGTTGATCCAGGGTGATTGGGTCACGGCCGATGGCACTACTTTGGGTGCGGATAATGGTTTGGGAGTAGCCGCTATTATGAGTGTTTTTGCCTCAGATAATATAGCTCATCCAGCACTTGAGGCCTTGTTTACAATTGATGAAGAAACGGGTATGACTGGTGCGCTTGGTTTGCAAGCGGGGTATTTGGATGCAGAAATTTTATTGAATCTTGATACCGAAGATGATGATGAAATTGCCATGGGTTGTGCCGGTGGTATTGATATAACCGCAACAAAGACTTACGAACAACAAGAGGTAACGGCTACAGCTGCTTATAAAATTACAGTTAAAGGATTGCGTGGTGGACACAGTGGCATGGATATTCACAAAGGTTATGGCAATGCCAATAAATTGATGAATCGTGTTTTGTTTGCACTAAAAGATGAAGTGCTGATTGCACAGATTGATGGCGGCTCTTTGCGCAATGCCATTCCGCGTGAAAGCTCGGCTGTTATAGTTTGTGATGATAAGGATAAAGTGAATGCTATTTTCAAAAGTATTTCAAATGAGATTGTAAACGAGTATAAAAGTGTTGAAGAAAATATCGAGGTAACGATAGATAAGGTTGATTCTCCACAATATTCTATGTCTTCTTCTGAGCAAGAGCGTTTTCTTAAAACCATTTATGCGACTCATAATGGCGTATACCGCATGAGTCCAGATATTGAAGGTTTAGTGGAAACATCCAATAATTTGGCACGAGTTTTGGTCAAAGATGGCACAATAAAAGTATTGTGTTTAACGAGAAGTGCCACTGAAGTTGGAAAGACTGATATGGCAAACCAGCTCAAATCTACTTTTGAGTTAGGTAACTTTGCCGTTAAACTAGATGGAGCTTATCCTGGTTGGAAGCCAAATCCTGATTCTAAAATTCTTAAAGTTTTGCAAAATATCTATTTTGATGTCTTTAAGTCAGAGCCCAAAATAATTGCTTACCATGCAGGACTTGAATGTGGCATATTAGGGACTAATTATCCTGAAATGGATATGATTTCCTTTGGACCAACGATACAACGTGCTCATTCCCCTGATGAACGAGCCAGTATTTCTTCGACACAAAAGTTTTGGAAATATTTGCTCGAAATTTTAAAGAATACTCCTTTAAAAAGCTAACTTCATGAGTTTAAGTAAGGCATTGCTGAGTTTTTTATTATGCTTTTCAGTTACTGCTATCGCCCAAATAAAGCTGCAAGTGCCAAGTAACAATAAGATTTACCATGCAGCTTATCCTGATTTTGGCGGATTTGAAGATATTGTTACGGCTTCTCGAATAACGGATTTTGAATTATTGGCAGAAAAAAACATAACATGGGCTTATTTTTCAGATAATTGGTTTGATGGCATACATTTTCCTGCGGCCGAAGTGGCAACGATTAATACTTTAGGACGAGTGCCTTTTATTCGAATTATGCCGCGAAACATGAACGAGGATACGCCAGATCCTGTTTATTTTATGCAAGCATTTCTTGATGGAATATTTGATGCGGAAATAACTCAATGGGCACTTGATGCCAAAGCAACAGCTATTCCACTCTTGATTGAATTTGGAACAGAGGTTAATGGCAACTGGTTTGGATGGAATGGTCAATATGCTGGTGCTGGCAATACAGCAACTTACGGAGATCCCTTGTTATACGATGGAGCAGAACGGTTTCGTGATGTTTATCGCCATATCATTGATTTGTTTAATGCACAAAATGTTGATAACGTGACGTGGTTTTTTCATGTCAATGTTGAAAATGCACCAGATACCTTATGGAACAAAATGAAAGAGTATTACCCCGGTGATAATTATATCGATTGGATTGGGGTAAGTGTTTATGGGCCGCAAGATAATTTAGATGGTTGGTGGTCTTTTGAGTCGCTATTGTCGACTAATTGGACAGAAATAAATCAAATCTCAACAGCAGGAAAACCCATTGCAATTTTAGAACTTGGCGTCATTGATGATGTTCTATTAGGTGATAAAGCCCAATGGATTACAGATGCTTATGCCAGCGTTACAACTAGTGGTGCATTTTACCCAAATATTAAGGCCATGAGTTGGTGGCATGAAAATTTCGATGTAACCAATTTACGCATTGATACCAGTGTTGAATCACTGGCAGCTTATCAAGGAGCTCTTGCTTCTGACCAATTTATTTCACAAGCTCTTTTTTCAAATAGCGATGTTGTTTTTGCTAATGGCTTTGAATGATTGTTTTTCGACTAAGCACTGACAAATAACGTTAAAAAATAACCCATAATAATCAGCCAAGCAAATAAAATTAATGCCAGTAAAACAGGCTTGAGACCGGCTTGTTTAAATTTAGCTAAATGAGTTTCCATGCCAAGTGCTGTCATTGCCATGCTTAATAAAAAAGTATCAACGTGATTGATGTTGTTAACCATTGTTTTTGGCAACAGATGTAAGGAGTTAAATCCTGCAACAACGATAAACAAAATGGCAAACCATGGAATAACCATTTTTTTGGCATCTTTTGCTGAGGTGTTGCCTAATTTGCTCAAAAACAAACCAAGAACCAACAACATGGGAGCAATCATCATCACTCGAATCATTTTAACAATAATGGCGGTATCACTTGAAACCGAATCAATCGCACCACCTGCGGCAACCACTTGTGCCACTTCGTGAATGCTTGAGCCAACATATAAACCAAACTGCGTAAAATCCATATCAAGAATGCCAGCACGAAATAGAATAGGGTAGACAAACATAGAAATCGTACCAAATAAAACCACAGTACCAACGGCAATAGCTGTTTTGTGCGGTTCGGATTTAAGCACTTCTTCAGTCGCTAAGACAGCAGCGGCTCCACAAACAGCACTGCCTGATGCCACTAAAATTGCGGTATCTCTATCCAGTTTGAGCAATTTGATACCGACAAAAATACCGATAAGCATAGTTGTGGATAGCATAACTGTTGAAAGAATCATGCCTTGTGTACCGACCGAAGCAATTTGTTGAAAAGTAATACGAAAACCATAAAAGACAATGGCAATACGTAATAAGGTTTTTGCAGAAAACAAAACACCGGGCAACCACGTTTGAGGGATTTTACTGCGTAATGTATTGGCAAAAACAATCCCCAAAACAATACCAATGACCAAAGGACTGATGGCTAAGGTTTTGATATACGGGATTTGTGCAATAAATGTGGCAATAACTGCAATTAGTGCAACTAATAGGATGCCAAATATCTTATGAGTATTTCTGTTCAATGAATGATTCCCGCGTAGGATGGGCTGTGCCCATC
>JALWML010000113.1 GCA_027083915.1 Lysobacterales bacterium
ATTTCATCCAATGCCGAAATCATCTGTAATTCTCGATTGTCAAGAATCTTAGCTAAGGTTTGATTTTTTTCTTTTTCGATTTTAAGTTGCTGTTTGAGTGATATTAATTGTGAATCACTGTTACTTTTCGTTGCTTTAATTGGCTCAACTTTAACGACAAGTTTTTTGATCAGAGGGGGAGAGATTGATTCTGAACTTTCTTTAGCACTATAAGCCCCCATATTCTTTACAATAATATGGGCTACAAATAAAAGAAAAAGAGCAAGAAAAATCCAAGGAGCGTAATGCTTTAAGTAGCGGTAGCCAATATATACCTTACGTTTAAATAAACGGATTTTCTCTTGGTTAGGTTTTTCAAGTGCCATATCGTATTATCAAATCTTTGTTAGGGTTATAGATAGTCTATAACGTTTTGATAAATATACGGCTCTTACCTACTTAGCATGCTTATAATTACTGATAGAAGGTTGTAAGTATCAAAATTATAGAGGTGCAGGAAAGAATGCTTCCAGCTATAAATAGCTAATATTCTAGACTAAGCTTTTAAAGGTATAATGGGTTGCTGGGAGTGCCCCCAAGAATTCCATGAAAGATTTCTAAAAATTAGGCATATTTTGTAAGGTGTGGAACGGTAATTGAAAGTTAAGCCACCACCCTAAGTATCTACTCTTTATGAGAGGTACTATTGTCATTTTTAAGCAACGTCTTAGCTTTATTACTTGCAAGAGTTGTCCAAGGATTTATATTGATGATATCTATAGGTTTTGCCGTCTTTTTATCCAACACCCAAACAACATCTTTAGCACCACCTTCTAAAGGCAAATATGCATAATCAGTTTTTGACTTCCCATGCTTTTTAATAAATGTCTTTAATTTCTTCTGAGATTCAGCATTCTTAAATATAATTTCTGGATCCAAGCTCTTAGCTAAAATCATACTGATGTTTTCTTCAAAAGGGTGGTAAAGCTTAGGGCGTAACTCAATATCAGGTGCGCCTCCCATCACATCAAAAAGTAAAGCATTCCGCTCATCATTATCTTCAGGTATTTTAGCAACAACCATTTTGGGTGAAGATAATTTTGATACTTTGAATTCATCTATTACTGCTTCTTCAGGTTTAGCATCAACAGCTCTAACCAAAGTAAACCGATCAACATTAAAAGCGATGTATACCGGGTGGGCTTGATAAAGCGTGAATAGGCCGTATGCTAAAGCACTTGCCTGAAAAGTTGCAATAGCGCTAAGGTCAAACTTCAATCCTTTCTTTTTAGGTTTAAAAACCACAAAGGTGAGCAAGGGCCCTAGTATTAAGTCAATTGAAATAATCAGCAGTGCGATTTCTTTAAAGTTGCTCACCGATACTAAAGAATTAGGGAACCAAAAATAAACAATCGACCCTATAGCAAGGCTTATAACAACAAAGCTGAGTAATAGATGTAAGCTAGATGCTTTTAGTTTATGTGTAAACATGGCGTACCAAATTATTTTAATTTTAATGTCAGCTATTTTACAAAATGAACATTAATATAAAATGAATATTAGGTG
>JALWML010000114.1 GCA_027083915.1 Lysobacterales bacterium
GTGATGATTTCCCCAATTCAGCACTACCAGATGCTCGTTCATACCAATATCCTTGGGTGAGCTATGAATTTTTTACCGAAGATTATGTCAAAAGAACAAATTTCAATCGCATGGGTAGAATTGAAGATATTTCATTAGGTCACCACTTCACCACGCGATTGGGACGTTCATTTTCTGATAGTACTTTGCATTATTCTTTAAGCTATTCTAAGGGATTAAGCCGTACACAAAGGGATTTAGTGTTATTAGATAGTTCAATTAATGGTATTTATGATGAAAAAATTCTCAATAGCAGCGTTAGTGTCAAGCTTAAATGGTTTCACACCCAATCGAGTAACAAAACCTTTTATAGCAGTATCTTTTTAAATAAAAATAAGAATTTATTTTTAGAAAATAGAAAATACCTTGGCGGTGATACTGGACTAAGAGGCTATCCACTGAGGTACTTAACTGGCGAAAATCGATTATTAGTCACCTTAGAGCAACGCTTTTTTTATAACTGGTATCCATTAAAAACGTTTAAATTTGCCTCTGCTATTTTTGTGGACTCTGGAGCAGCATGGAATAATGGCGAGGACATTCAACAACTCACCAATATTGGCATAGGTTTAAGATTAGTTCCGACACGAACTTCAAGTGGGCAAATTATTCACATTGATTTAGCCTTACCATTAGACAAAAGGGACAGTGTTGATAGCTGGCAACTGCAACTGCGGGCAAAACATTCGTTTTAATTAACCCTTTTCTATATCTCAGACGATTAACTTGTTACATTCAATCAAATCGAGGTTTAGAATCATGCAAAAAATCATCAAAAAAACAACGTTAGTTATCGCAATTGCCAGTATTACGGCATGTAGTCAATATAAAACCGACGAATACGAATCAATAATCTCAGTACAAAAAACTGATAGCACCATTGTGACAGATAAAAGAACCACTAACATTTCTCGTAAACCCAAGCTGCAAAGAGAAAGAAAAATGAATGTTGGCATGCTTTATGAATCTGCCGTTTCTCCGAGTATTACCCGAATGCCTACTCCTATAATGCCAATTAATACGGAAAACTATATGCACTTCAAAGATAATGGCATTAAAATGGTTCAAAATGAGCCAGTGTCCACTTTTAGTATTGATGTGGATACTGGTGCTTACTCCAATATGCGTCGAATGCTTAATCAAGGTATTATCCCGCCTAAAGATGCCATTCGAGTTGAAGAATTAATCAATTATTTTAACTACGACTACCCTGCTCCAGATAACAGCAAGCAACCTTTTAGTATCATCACAGAATTAGCCCCTTCACCATGGAATGAAAATGCTCAATTATTGCATATCGGCATTCAAGGTTATCAAGTTGATAATAGCCAACGTCCAGCTAGTAATTTAGTTTTTTTAGTAGATGTTTCTGGTTCGATGAATACAGCCAATAAACTAGGCTTACTAAAATCATCGTTTAAATTGATGACCAAAAACCTCACTATAAATGATAAAGTCGCTATTGTTGTGTATGCTGGTGCGGCGGGTACTGTATTGGAT
>JALWML010000115.1 GCA_027083915.1 Lysobacterales bacterium
TTCTAAAAGCTTGGTTTCACCCGTTGGGTGGTAATTGATTTGTCATAAAACCATTATACACCAAGGCTTTTAGCTTGTTATTACTTTTCTATATCGGGATTAGGGGAATATGAAGATGTGCCCGGAAAAATATATGACATAGTTTAAATTTGGGGTTTTAAAGGTTCAACATGAACTTCCCCCAATTCACTGGACACCAGTTTATTTTGAAATAGTATTATAAAACTGTTTCTCAAAATTTTTGGTATTTCGTCATTCAAGTACGAATATCGTCTAACTTTATTATAAAACATTTGGAAATATTCAAATATTTTACTCTTTACAATTTCTTGTCGGATAAATTTCTAACTGATTTAATTTAGTTTTCAGCCGACCAAAAAACTTGCAATTACAGCATTATACTGGCATTTGCCTTTGTAATTCTATACATAGCACAGTCATGGAACTGGATTTAAACAGCAGCGATAAACTTGTTTTCACATAAATAGTTACGAATAGGAAAGGCACATATCAATTTCATGTAAATTTCAAAATTGACATAAAAATGTGCATGTTTGAGTCAAGTTGGATTTGATTTTGTTGTGTCGTATAGAGTTTTAAGGTTGGGGGAATTCTTACTCGTCTTGCTCGTAGTTGCAAAAGTTTTTTTTAAAAATATCATGATTCTCAGTTAACTCTCGAATGGAATAGCATGAAGGATGCTCAATCCTAGGTTTTAATTATTTATTGGAGAAAATCATGAAAATATATATATTCACACTTTTGTTGATTACATCAGGGCTATTGCATGCAGATAATGGTGTCTATACTCTTAACAGTACTTGTATCACATTTGGTTGTTTTATGGGTGATTCTAGTGGATTGCCAATCACCATTGATAACCCAGGCAGTTATAAACTCACCTCAGATATAGTGAGTGCAAATATTACAACCAATGTCATCAAAATCAACAGTGACAATGTGACTATTGATTTAAATGGATTTTCCATCATTGGACCACGAACATGTTCAGGTTTTGGTGCTGGCTTATCATGTAGCCATTCAGGTATGACGGGAGATGGTATTGCCTCGCCAAATAAAAAAAATGTAGTAATTAAGAATGGCACCATAAGAGGCTTTGATACGGCTATTGCTCTTGATGGAAGCACTGCAAACTCCAATATGGTGATTAATATTACCGCTGAAGAAAATGAAGAGGGAATATTGGTTGGTGGTGGAATTATTACTGACTCTCATGCTAACAAAAATACTGTAGGGTTTACTTCAAACCTTGTTGGATTTGAACAAGGTTCTTTGATAATAAAAAACTCATCTGCCTTTGGAAACAAAACAACCAGTGCAGTTGCGCATGTCTGTAGCAATGTGTTTTTTATCAATAATGGAACAGTAGCAGGAGATGCTCTTTGTTCTAATTACATTAATGAGAGTGTATGTCAAACCATTGCTTCTTGTTTGTAACGGGTGATTATAATGAAAAATAAATATCCAAAAATCATATTTTTATTGGCGTGGTTTAGTGTGTCACAGTCGCAAATAATC
>JALWML010000116.1 GCA_027083915.1 Lysobacterales bacterium
GATTTGAAGATTAAAATCTATAAAGAGGAATTAGCTTTCCAGTTAATACTGGATAGTTACTTCCTCTTTTTTTATGTAAAAATATTACACAGGTGAAATGTGGACAATCTTAATCAACTGGTTTCTCAAGCATTAGAAGAAATCAATAATGCAACGGACAATAAGACTCTTGAAGATATTCGAGTAGCATATCTTGGTAAAAAAGGTACAGTTACAGCACAATTAAAGCAATTGGGTACCTTGCCTCCAGATCAAAGGCGTGAAGCAGGAGTTGAAATCAATAAAGCTAAGGGACAACTGCAACAAAACATACAGTCACGTCGTGAAATTTTGCAAAAACAAGAATTAGATAAAAAACTGCAAGCAGAAGCAATAGATGTGACTATGCCAGGTCGTACTATCAAAACTGGAAATTTACACCCTGTATCAAGAACAATGAATCGTATTGTTGAATTATTTTCACATCTAGGGTTTGAAGTGAAAACAGGTCCAGAAATTGAGGATGATTACCACAACTTTGAAGCTTTGAATTTCCCTGCACATCATCCTGCACGTACCATGCACGACACCTTTTGGTTTGATGACGGTCATTTGTTACGCACACATACATCACCGGTGCAAATTCGTGCAATGAAACACATGAAGCCACCGATAAAAATTATTGCCCCAGGTCGTGTTTACCGAAGTGATTCTGATCAAACACACACACCGATGTTTCATCAAGTCGAAGGATTAGTCATTGGTGAAACCATCACTTTTGCTTCGCTTAAAGGTGTTTTAAACCAATTTGTAAATGCATTCTTTGAAAAAGATTTACAGATACGTCTTCGTCCATCCTACTTTCCTTTTACTGAACCATCTGCCGAGGTCGATGTCGAGTGGCAAAAAGAGGATGGATCAACTGGTTGGTTGGAAGTCTTAGGTTGTGGAATGGTGCATCCAAATGTTTTAAGAGCAGGGGGCATTGACCCTGAAAAATACACGGGATTTGCCTTTGGTTTAGGGGTGGAACGATTTGCCATGTTACGTTATGGCGTAAAAGATTTACGTCAATTTTTTGAAAATGATTTAGCTTTTCTTAAGCAATTTAAATAGGAGTAGGGCAGATGAAAATTAGTGAAAATTGGTTAAGAGAATGGGTTAACCCGAATATAACTTCTGATGAATTGGTTGAACAATTAACCATGCTTGGTTTGGAAGTGGATGATGTTTTACCAGCAGCAGGTGATTTCTCTCATGTTGTGGTAGCTGAAATTGTTAGTATTGAAAAACATCCAGATGCCGATAAATTAAATATTTGTCAGGTTGATTCAGGTAACGGAGAATTACTTCAAGTGGTTTGTGGTGCACCTAATGCAAGAGCCGGACTGAAATCAGCACTCGCCATGATTGGAGCGGTTTTACCTGGAAATTTTAAGATTAAAAAATCGAAATTACGTGGACAAGAATCTAATGGCATGATGTGTTCAGATGTAGAATTAGGTTTGAGTGACGACCATTCAGGTATTATGGAGTTACCTGTAGATGCTCCTGTGGGTATGGATATTCGCGAATATTTAGCCTTAAATGACAAGATTATTGATATCGATTTAACCCCAAATCGCGCTGATTGTTTTTGTGCCAAAGGCATTGCCATAGATGTTGCATGTTTGAATAATTTACAAGTTAATTCTCCAGCAATTCAGCAAGTTACAGTAGATACTGAAGTTAAATTCGAGGTTAAACTCACTGCTAAAAAACAATCGCCACGTTATTTGTGTCGGGTTATCAACAATATAGACAATAGCAAAACAACACCTATTTGGATGCAAGAAAAACTTCGACTCAGTGGTATTCGTTCCATTCATCCTGTAGTTGATGTCACTAACTATGTCATGCTTGAATTGGGTCAACCCATGCACGGCTTTGATAAATCAACCATTAAAGGTCAGATTGAAGTTAAAATGGCTGCAAAAGGGGAAAAATTCACCTTGTTAGATGGTAAGGAAGTTAGCCTAGATAAAAATTATTTAATGATAGCCGATAGTGAAAATTACCTCGCTATTGCCGGTGTTATGGGTGGCTTGAATAGCGGCTGTAGCGATACAACGACTGATATAGTGTTAGAATCGGCTTATTTTGATCCTGCTACCATTATGGGTAAGTCTCGTGATTTAGGCATTTTTACTGAATCAGCTTTACGTTTTGAACGTGGTGTTGACCCTTATTTGCAAGAAACAGCGATGAATCGTGCTACGCAATTAATTTTAGAAATATGCGGTGGTGAAGTAGGGCAGATTGTTGAGGCGAAAGCCGAAGAATTTATTCCTCAAGCAACACAAATTACCTTAACAGCCGAAAAATTGAAACGAGTTTTGGGTTTTGATGTTGAAAAACAACAAGTGACAAACATATTGACAGGCTTGCAGATGCAGGTTGTTGAAAAAGTTGATAGTTGGTTAGTAACAGCTCCTACTAGTCGATTTGATATGGCTATTGAAGAGGACTTAATCGAAGAAGTTGTACGAATTGTCGGTTATGACAATATGCCTAGTAGTAATTTATTTGGTGAAAGTGTCATTATGCAATTACCAGAAGCAATTATCAGCACTAATCATATTAAAACTCAATTAACCACCTTGGGTTATACCGAAGCGATTAATTATAGCTTTGTTTCACAAAAGCAATTGGATGAATTGAATATTGCCAATGGCTCGATTCCATTAAAAAATCCCTTAACTGAAGAATTTGCTATTATGAGAACCAGCATGTTACCTAGCATGTTGCAAACCGTTAAATACAATCTTCGTCGTCAAAATGACAGCGTTAAACTATTTGAAACAGGAACAGTGTTTCATAAAGAGAATGACATAATTGAGGATGAAAAAATCTTAGTAATAGCCACAGGAAAACGACATTTAGAGCACTGGGGTATGACAGATGAAAATGTTGATTTTTTCGATTTAAAAGGTGATTTAGAAAGTTTGTTAAGCAACACTAAGAGTGACTATTCTTTTACTAAATCAACACTTGATTTTTTACATCCAGGGCGCCAAGCTAGTGTTTTAATCGATGGTAAAGAGATTGGAACAATAGGGCAGATACATCCCGAAATATGCCGTAAAATTGGCATTAAGAAACCCGTCTATGCCTTTGAATTAACACTAAATAGCATCAAGAAAACAACCATACCCAATTTTGTTAATATTTCAAAGTTTCCTTCGGTAAGACGTGATATTGCTATGATTGTGGATAAAAGTATAAGTTATCAACAAATTAAAGAAATTATCACCCAATATACTCATAACTGTTTGAAAGATATTTTTGTATTTGATGAATACCATGGTGAAAGTATTGATCAGGGTAAACGCTCTTTAGCCATTGGAATTGTCTTACAACAAAATAATTCCACTTTTGAAGATAAAGAAGTAGACAAACTAATGGAAAAAATGGTATCTTCTCTTAAAGTTAATTTAGGTGTGGAAATTAGAGGTCAATAAATGTCAGTTACTAAAACAGATTTAGCTGAAGCTCTTTATATGGATGTGGGCTTAAATAAGTGTGAGGCAAACGAATTTGTTGACGCTTTTTTTAATTCTATCAAAGATTTACTTGTTGAAGGTCGAGATGTAAAGTTATCAGGTTTTGGTAATTTTGAATTAAGAGACAAAAAAGGCAGACCTGGTAGAAATCCTAAAACACTTGAAGAAATAGCAATTCCTCCTAGAAGAATTGTTGCATTTAAACCTGGACAAAAAATTAGAGATACAATAGAAACTTATGCTGGATCAAGGACACAATAACTCACTTCCGCCAATTCCTGCAAAGCGTTACTTTACAATAGGTGAAGTTAGTTCTTTGTGTGATGTGAAGCCACACGTATTAAGATACTGGGAAAATGAATTTCCTAACCTTAAACCTGTAAAACGCCGTGGAAACCGAAGATATTACCAAAGACATGATGTTATCATGATTCGTCAAATTCGTAGTTTACTCTATGAACACGGTTATACGATAAGTGGTGCTCGGATTAAGCTTGAAGGAAACACAACAGATAAAGATGCCAGTAAATCCTATCAAGTGATTCAACAAACACGTATGGAACTAGAAGAGATACTTGAAATACTTAAGTAATTCAAAAACTTAGAACTAAAAGCAGAGCTATAGACTCTGCTTTTTAAATACTTAATATATGCGCATAATATATATTATGTTAAATAACTTTGTTATTCAACATAATATATGCGTTGTGAAACTCCTATGCTAATGATTATGGCAGCAGCTATGGTTTTGAGATTTATTTAATGACTTATTCTTTTTGTATTGTTGCATAAGTTTGAGTAATTCAATAATGTCAGGGACTTTGGCTTTTGTGGTTTCTTGATTAAACTCTTTGTATTGTGAAAATACATTAATTACGATGCGTTCTGTATCTGTCCATTTACCAAAATGCCCTAAGGCTTTATTTCTATTGTGAGATTTTGTTTTTTAATGGTTCTCACAACAGTTGTGACTATGAGTTGATTTTAAGGAATTGTTATTTTTGTATTGTTGCATGAGTTTGAGTAATTCAATAATATCGGGGACTTCAGCTTTTGTCGTTTCTTTGTTAAATTCTTTGTATTGTGAAAATACATTAATTACGATGCGTTCTGTATCTGTCCATTTACCAAAATCACCTAAGGCTATATCATTCGCAGCTTCATAAAAATTCATGCCAGCATCGAATCTTCTGCGTGATTCAACAGAGATGTAATTTAAGTAGTCGCGAACTTGTCGAACTCCATTTTTGTCAGTTATTGGACCATGTCCAGGTACAATGACATCAACATCAAGGGATAAAATATAATCACAGGCTTTTATCCAATTTGAAGTCGGCCCTGACCAGATGACTGGTGTTCCATCAATAAATAAAATATCACCAGTGTAAATAACTTTATCATCAGGAACGTAGACTAGGGTGTCACCATCGGTGTGTGCAGGCCCAACATTTTTTAATTTGACTGATTTATGCCCTACTTTTAAATCTAATTCTCCTTCAAAGGTTTTTGTTGGCATAGTCACTTCTAAACCTTCCCATGCAAAACCAGAGAAGTTTTCGAGTATGAATTCACCTGCTTCGCCCATATTTTTAGCATTTAACAGCATGTTTACCATCATTTGTGGACTGATTTCTTCAAGCATTTGCTCTGCGGTTTGTTTTGAAGTAATAATTTCAGCATTTCTGACCAAACCATTTCCCCAAGTATGGTCGCCATTTGCATGGGTATTAACTAATGTGTTGATTTCTTTTGCTTCTATGCCTGTTGCATCCTTCATAGCTTTTAGCATTGTAGCGGTAAGTGGTTGATCATAAAGTGTATCAACTAATAGTGACTCGTTGCAATCTGTAATTAAACCAGCATTACTCCAACCCCAAGAACCATCGGGTTGTAAATACGCATAAATTCCATTACCTATATCATGTAAGCCTTTATTATATTTAGTATTATTCATATTAACTCACTACTACTTTGTTTTTAATTGAACCAATTCTTTCAATTATAAGTTCGACTTCATCGCCTGATTTTAGAAATTTCAATAATTCTAAACCACAACCATTACCAACTGTACCAGAACCTAATATTTCGCCTGGGTATATAGTTTCTGATTGAGAGATGTAAGCAATAATATCTTCAAATGTATGGTACATCGTACTTGTGGAGCCTTGTGACCACAATTTTCCATTAACTTTTGCTGACATTTTCAAATTATACGGGTTGTCAAATTCGTCTGCTGTAACGATACAAGGTCCAAAGACATTAGAATAGGTAAAATCCTTGCCTTTTCCTGGCCCTAATTTGGCATTTAGAACCCTTAGTTGCTCATCTCGTGCACTAAAATCATTAAAAATGGTGTATCCAAAAATATAGTCTTTGGCTTCATCTTTGTTTATATTTTCGCCTTGTTTTCCAATAATGGCTGCCCATTCAAGTTCGTAATCCCAAATTTTAGAATACTTTGGCCAGCTAATTTCTTGCCCTGTACCGCAGCTAGCCATGCGAGAGCAATTATAATAAACTGGTGAGTCATACCACACTTGTGGAATATCGAATAAGTCACTTTCCTTTAACAGTTCACGGGTTTTTTTTGGATTTTTAGATTGGGCAATTTGTATTTCTTTTGCGGAATTAAAGGAGTTGATTAAATGTTGCTCAAAACAAAGAAAATCACGTAGCTGCACAGGTAATAAGGGTAGTAGAATTTTCACTGTACTTGTTTCTAGCATTTCAAGCTGAGGTGAATTAACTAATTGTTGTGCCCTATTCCATGCATTTGAGCCTGCATCAATTAAATGTTGCATACTTAAAAAATTATCAGTGTAATCACTGAATTGTATTTTAGATTCTTCGTATAAATCAATGATACTTTTATCATTGTTTACCCAAGCACCTAATTTTTGTTGACCTTGGTGGTCATAAGTTATTAATCGCATAAAATCAAAAGTCTCTTACATTAATAAATCTAATCCTATGGCATGAAATCGCGTTGCTGCATCAATGAGTCCCTTTGCTGTTAGTGTTTTTACACCATAGACTTCGGTTGTAACTCCATAAGATTGGCGAATTTTATCAAGAAGAATAGCAAAATCCCCATCTCCTGTTAACAAAATTACTTTATCCACTGTTGGTGCAATCTCCATAACATCAATTGTTATACCCACATCCCAATCACCCTTAGCAGTACCGTCACTGCGCCTGATAAACGGTTTTAATATAACATCAAAACCGATGTGTTTTAATGCATTTTGGAACTTATGTTGTTGCGTATCTATTCTTTGCACGGCATAAGCGCGTGCTGAGACAATTTCACCCTGTTTTTCGACAACTTCCCAAAACTTTCGGTAATTAAATTGTCTTTGATAGGCATCACGAGTCGTATAAAAGATGTTTTGAACATCAACAAATATGGCTATTTTCATGTCTCTTGTGGAAATTCCTCTAAATAATCTTCTAGTAACTTAGCTGCAACATTAATCAAGTCGTGGTCTGTGACAATACCGACTAACTTACCTTTATCACAAACAGGAAGACACCCTAATTTATTTTCTCGCATTAATCGAATAGCATCTACTGTTAGCATTTCTGGTTGTGCAGTTACGGGGTTTACTTTCATCACATCTTTAACCGCTGTTGGATCATTTGAGTTTGACCGACCTTTGGCGACATCTCTTAAGATAGCTCGA
>JALWML010000117.1 GCA_027083915.1 Lysobacterales bacterium
CATTATTACCAAATCAATGTACAGATGCTTTTGATGGAGTACCAAATGATGGTTATGGACTGTGTACTGGTACATCCATGTCAGCACCACAAACTGCAGCTATTTTTCAATTAATGCGTTCAGCTAATCCTTTGTTACCAAATGGTACTTATGACCCTACAACCTTAATAGGGTTAAGAAATATCTTGAATGCAACCGCAGAACGCTCTGTTAATGGGTTGGGTCATGACGAAAAATTTGGCTATGGTCAACCAAGCGCTAGAAAAGCCTTAGAAGTAATTTTAGGCAAATCTAATAATGCACAAATGAAAACACGATTAACACCTATGTTTAATGTTGTCTCAAGTGGTGCGAACAATAATGTTTATACACCATTTCCACAAATTGCAATGGCATATTTAATGGTTAACGGAGCAAATGGTTATGTTCCTGATGCCAGTAAATCACTTGTGTCTGAATTTCCTGAGTTTTGGTATGATACTATAAACTTAACTTTGTCAGCACCTCGTGCAGGTTTCTATGTTTTCACAACAAACAACAACCCTTTTTCAGGAGTTAAAGATATGGTTCCATTAAGGCGAATGGAAAAATCAGTCGGAGCAAATATAAACGATACTTATGCCATATCGGATGCAGAAATTCAGAGTTTTCATGACAATGGTTATAATTATGCAGGCATAGAAGGCTATATATTGCCAGTTTCTCAATGTTCTAGTGGCTGTCCAAGTGCTGTAATATTATACCGTGATGAAACAGATAGTATGAATCATAAGCTTAGACCATCAGTAAATTCTTTACCAAACTCAACTTTATTAGGCTATGTTTATCTTAATCAAGATACGGATGGCGATGGCCTTGTTGACGGACAAGAAAGAATACTTGGTACAAATATCAACAACGTAGATAGTGACGGTGATGGTGTCAATGATGGTGTGGAATACCCACCTGCTGGTGTTCCTATGAGTGACCCAATGTTTAACATTGTTGCAGATACAGTTTTTGTGAATGGGTTTGAGTTATAGGAGAATATTATGAGTAAATTTATAAGTCATTGGTTTTATGCATCATTGGGAACATTTGATGTCGAAAAAGGGTTGTTTTTTAAGAAAACAGAAAAGAAACATTCAGAAAGGTATGTAAACCTAGATGAATATGCTGAAAAGCTGAGAAAGACATATGAAGACTTTGAGGCAAATGGATATGATGTTGTGGAAGTAACGCCCATTGTTATGGGACAATCAGAAGCATCAATTGGTAAAACTAAGCAATTGATTTCTGAAAGAACGTACCTTGGAGATGTGGGTTTCTCAATAACTCGTGGTGCGGTAATAATCGGAAAATTACGAGAGTAAATTAAGTTGTTTAAAATAAAAAAAGCTTAATGCATTATACATTAAGCTTTTTGTTTCAGGTTAGACTTGTTTTAGTTATGGAACGTAGTTCTGAGTAGCCACTGCAATTTGACCAACTAAATCAATATCCACAAACAGTGGGAGGTAGGAGTTAACTAGCCATGAGAATAACTGGTTAACATACAAAGGTCCTGTTGTGATAACACCACTTTGTCCGCCTGGTACCATTTGATCAATTACTGGACCATTTGGAGTCATTAAGCCGACAAATCGACGAGCAGGACCATCACCAAACATAAAGCCGTTGAGTGTATCTGCACGAACTGAATGGCCAGAGGCATCAAGGACTTGGTAACCACCTTGTCTGGCAATACCTGGTAATCCATCAGTTGTTTGGAATCCAAACAATCCATTTGGCACGCTTAAACTAGCACCTAGTGGATGAGTAAATGTTATGCGGTGTAACTTGCCCCAGCGGTAATCCATGATATTAGTGGAATTGTTGAAGGCTGGTTTAAATTCATCGCTTGCTAATAAATCTAAGGCTTGTTTTAAACTGGCTAAGATGACATAGTCACGTGCATCCTCGGCAGTAGGAGCGGCAGGATTGGTGAAGAAATTAATCCCTGATGCGCCAACACCATGTGCTGTATCAAAATTATCCAATAAGTGTTTAAAACCATTAAAGGCACGTTTACTGCCGGGTAATTGTGGTGCTAATAAATCTTGTCCAATTGCGGCATCAACACCTTTCATGGTGGCATCTATGGTGTTTTGAATTGCCATTGAACGCCATACAGAATAGATAGTGGCAGCAACAGAATTGTCAATTTCGCTTTGGCTAGGTGCAGCTAAAGCAAAAGGATTATCGCCAAAGTCATAACCTTCGGTAATCCCTGTTGGCATACTGTAATCCCAAGCTCCAAATTTCTCTAAAGTTGCCACTATTCGTGGGTCGGCTAAGAACTGTTGAATACCAGGCCATGCATCGCTGCTGGCTGCATTGTTAAATGCATTGAGTATATGAGGCATAATTAGCTGCGCATCCAATGATTGGTTGTTAGCTTGGAATGTTTTCATATCCATCGCATCAACTTTTCCACCATTATCAAGTGCAGTATGCAATAAGCGATCGATTCGACCCATTCTGTAGGTTGAATAACCTCCTTGAGAGATATAGTATAAACCACCACCTGGACGCACTTGGTTCAGTGGGTTGTTATCCAACGATGTGCCTATTGGATCGTTATTGGCATTTGCAAACCAGCCTTTATCAGGGTTTATCACAAAAGGCATTTCTGCCGTTGGGATAATTTCATGCGGCTCTGCTTGATTGGCTTGAGGGTTGCTTACTGGCATCCATTCATTTTTATGCGCGCCGGTTCCATCACGAATAAACATTGGTGGAACGCCGTCAACCGTGTTCATGGTTTGTAAATCTTCACGAACAGGTACTTCAGCTCCAGTAAAGTATGCTATGTTGCCATCAATATCGGCAACACCAAAGTTTTGCGAACCAACATCAAATTTTGTTGTTGCCTCTCCAAATTCGTAGACATCCTTAGCCGTTGACATTTCAAAAAAAGCTTCAGCTTCTTGTGTAGCACTAAATCCAGTGTATTGCATACTCACAGCTCGATTGTTTTCACGATCAACACTGAGGATTGGTCCATTATTGCGGCGTTTAACAATATAAGTAATACCGCCTGCATCGTAACCAATGTGCTGATCTTCAAGATTATTCATGACACCATCGCCAATTTGATTGGCATTATAAACTTGGAATAAATACTGGATTGGTTCTTCTTTTCCTTCAAATACCGTAAAGGCTGGTAGTCCAAATAGATTGGTGCGGATATCTTCAAAATAAAAGTCGGTTTCATCAACTGGGTGAACGGTACTGCCCCAACACAAATGTTCGTTACAACCTTGGGCAATTATTGGAGCTCCTGGAAAACCAACACCAGCGGCATTAAATTCTGTCACGCCATCTTTTCCTGCATACAAATGTACCGGGTAAAATACTGAAGGTAAATCCAAAGATAAATGAGGGTCATTAGCAACAAGAGGGAAGCCACTAACCGTGTGTTCACCCGATACAGCCCAAACATTAGAACCAACATCTCGAGCTGAGTCATCTTTGAGTTTGTTTAAGTCAGCATTGCTTTCCCAAATATTGAGTAAACCTTTAACCATATCTATGTCTTTTTCGGCATATTGAGTAAAGTTACTGGTATCTACAGTAGATGCGCTCTTGTTAGGTGTATCTTGGTCATTAGCTAATACAATCCCACCGATAGATTCTAAAAATCCGGGAACGGTTACTCGATCATCAGGTGGGGCAGAACGGTATAAGTCATCCATAAATAGTTTGGTGCCATCAAATCCAGCAGCAGCTCCGACTTGTTGCATGGTGCCAATGGCAACAGTCCAGTCTAGTTCTTGTAAATCATTGGATAGTTGGAAGGCAACAAGTTTGGCAATGGCTAGGGAATCAACTGGGCGCCATGGTTTGACTTTGGTGATTTCTAAGCCACTGTATTCTACTGGCAAATCATTTTCTGCTAACCACGCATTAACGCCATTAGCATAGGCTTGTAAAATTTCTTTAGTTTGCGCATTCGATGCTTGGTATGAACGCAAAGCGGCACGTTCAAAACCTATGGTTCGCAGTTGAATATCTGTGGGTATTCCTGCTGAACCAACCAGTTCTGCTACTGTACCACTGGCAAGTCGTCGAGTATAGTCCATTTGAAATAAACGGTCTTTTGCATGTAAATAACCATACATATAAGACATATCTGCAATAGACTCGGCTTTGATTGACGGCACAGAAGTTTGTGGATACATCACTTCAACAGGATTCATTAATCCTCTTGTTTGTATATCAGTCTGAGCAGTGGCTGCGGTGTTAATAATGAGTCCCAAAGCACTTATTAAGAGTGTTTTTTTAATAAGTCTTTTTGAACCACTATTGGGTTTTGTAAAATTCATATAGAGTCCCCTATGTTGTGAATTGTTCGAATAGAATATGGTGTTTTTACTAAAAAAAATGCACCAAATTCAAAGTGAGTAAAATTATATCACAACTGAGCTTATAATTTTGTTACAATTTTCGGCAAATTAAAAAAAGGAAATAATAATGTCAGAAAAAAATCAATCCAGTAAACAGTGGTTATGGTTGCTCATCATTGGTTTAGTGCTCGTGGCAATTGGCAATTTTGTTTTTCATGAACATGGTTGGCTTAAAGGTATTGTTTTGGGTATCGGTGGTTTAATCGTGGTATTTGCTTCGTCAGAAATGATGATTCATGCCGTTGATGGTTATGCTAAACGCAAAAAGATGAATTCATTTGTTGCTGGAACCATGGCTGGTTTATCCAGTAACATTCCAGAACTTGTCATGCTAGCATTTGTTTTGTTAGCAACACCTAGAGTGGGGTTCATTGTTACAGTATTGACATTGCATGTTGGGGCAGCAGCCTTTGGAATTTATTGCGCTCTATTGCCTCGTGATGTTGAAGGTGATGCTGAATTACCTAAGCCATTGGTTGGTTTGAGTACGGATTTATATGCGGCAGCAGCAGGTGTCTTTTTTAGTATTGGTGCTATTATGTTATTAATGAAGGCTTTTAGTAATAGTTCAGATGCCAGTGCAGCATTAAACACAACAGATTTATATGTGTTTGGCGTTATTCTGTTATTAATTCAGGCGGTTGCAGTAACACGCTTAGTCAAGCGATTTTCAACAGAACATAAACCCGAATCAGCAGAAGATGTTCCAGTTGAACAAAATGATGATGGGCACCTTATGTCAATGGGCGCTATTTTATCTTTTGGTGTTGCAGGCTTAGCTGTTTCAATTATTGGTGGACATGCTGTGGGCGAGTTTGCAGGTATTTTGGTGCATAAATTAGAAGAGGCTGGTTACTCACAAATGTTTGGTGCTATTATTTTAAGTGTGTTTGCTTCAGCTGGTGCTTTTGTGATGATTGGCACAGCTCACTTTAAAAAGAAATATTCTATTGCCATGGCAAACGCATCGGGCGCAATAACCCAAGTGCCTTTTTTGGTATTACCCATTGCGATGATTATGCTTGCGGCTTTTACCCAGGGTGGCATAATTCCTGCAATCAATCTTGCTAATGGCGTTATTCCTATTGATATTCATACTACCAGTGCAATTTTATTGGGTTTTCCCTCCATGTTAGTTTTATGGAAAGCGGTTCAAGATGATGGTAAGGTTAATGTAATAGAAACCACAACCATGGTTGCAATATTTTTGCTGGTGATTTATTTATTGGTCGCTCATGGCTAGCAATTGAGAAATTATCAATGGGTCGGCAGATTGCGTATTAATTAGTTTTTTAAAGCCTTGTTTTTTGGCTTCTTGAGCAATGCGTTGTGAGGCGCAAGCAATCCTTTGATTTTGCAAGTGTTGCCACGTAGCTTCTGTCACGAGGTGTTTGAGATTTTTTATTGTGGTGACGCTCGTTGCTAAGGTTATGAGCTTATTGTTTTGTTCAATTTGTTGTGAAATTTTTGGATTAGCCTGTGGTAATTGTCTGTGGTAGACATTGATTTGTTCTAATTTGACGCCTTGTTTTTGTGCAAAGAGTTGGATTTCGTCACGTCCATTGGCTGCGCTAATGAGCTTGATGCTTTTGATGTCTTTTAAGTTCTGTAATAATTCAATGACACCTTGAGAGTTTTGTTTTTCTGGTACCCAAATATCAGCATGACAATGTTGCTCTAATAATTGGGCTGTTTTAGTTCCCACACATATGACTGTATTCTGCTTGCTCAATCTTAAAGCAGGATAGGTTTGATAGGCAAAAGTAACAGCATGTTGGCTGGTAAAAATCACGGCATCCTTGTCCGATATTTGCTTCAGTTTAGAAATTATTTCATCACGGTTCTTAATGTCAGTTATTTTTATACAAGGTAAATTGATTACGGCAAAACCATTTTCTTCAAAGACTTGAGCTGTTGATTGACTGGAAAACTCAGGTCTTGTATTGAGTAGGGTGGTTTTAGGCATGATTAATCGTGTGCTAAATCGAGTATTTCTTGAGCACCAGCTTTAAAAAGGGCTTGAGCGATGGTTTGACCTAAAAGAACTGGGTCGCTGTTTTCATTTGCTACGCGTATAATTTTTGATCCATCAGGGTTGGCAACTAATGCCTGCATTTTGATGGTGTTACACTCAACAATCGCCGATGCGCCAATGGCAGAGGAACAACTGCCTTCGAGTTCTTTATTCATGGCACGTTCGGCATGGATGCATTGTGCGGTAATTTCATCATTAAGTTGTGCAAATAGCTCGATTAAGTCTTGGCGTGTTTTAAGGCATTCGACACCGACAGCACCCTGACCAACGGCTGGTAACCAATTTGGTGGGTACATTTTTGAGGCAATGCGATCATCCATTTTCATGCGTTCTAATCCGGCAGTTGCTAAAATAATGGCATCGTATTCACCACTGTCAAGCTTCTTTAATCGTGTCTGAACATTACCTCGTAAAGGTTTGACTTGTAAATCTGACCGTAAAGATAGAAGTTGTGATTGGCGGCGTAAACTGGAGGTGCCAACAATAGCATTTTGTGGCAGTTCGTCAATAGATTTGTACGTATTTGAAACAAAAGCATCACTGGCATCATGGCGTTTAAAAATACTGCAAATAGTGAATTCTTCAGGCATATCTGCAGGCACATCTTTCATCGAATGCACGGCAATATCAGCCTCTTGAGCAAGCATGGCTTGTTCTAGTTCTTTTAAAAAAAGACCTTTACCACCAATTTTATCCAATGTAACATTGAGTATTT
>JALWML010000118.1 GCA_027083915.1 Lysobacterales bacterium
GATTACCGATGATGGTTATGTTGTGGAAATGGAAATTCCTTATAACGAATTGCAAATGCCAAGTGCTCAAGGAGAGAAAACTTGGGGAATTAGTTTGTTCCGTTCTTATCCTCGTAGTGTGAGAAAACAGATTCAAAATGATAAACTTGATAGAGATATTAGTTGTTTCTTGTGTCAATTAAGTAAATATACAGGGTTTGCCAATGCTAAACGAGGAATGGATTTAGAAATCACCCCAAGTGTAACGGTAATTGCGAATCAACTCCGTCCTTCTGTTGCTAGTGACTATTCGCCAGTCGATTACAGTGTCGAACCTTCTTTAGATATCAATTGGGGTATTAATTCAAATTTAACCTTAAATGCGACTTTAAATCCTGATTTTTCTCAAGTGGAATCAGATTCAGCACAATTGGATGTGAATCAAACCTTTGCTTTATTTTTCCCAGAGCAACGACCATTTTTTTTGGAAAATTCAGATTATTTTAATACGCATATGAATCTAATCCACACCCGTAATGTCGCTAATCCAGATTATGGGGTGCGTTTGGTTGGAAAGAGTGACAAAAATGCTTATGGCTTTTTCTTTACCGATGACACCTTGACCAATATATTATTGCCAGGGGTGTTTGGTTCTAATTTGGCAAGTTTAGATCAAAGCAGTCAAAATTTGGTTGGGCGATACCGTCGAGATTTTGGAAATTCTTCAACTGTTGGTGGACTTGTGACTCGAAGAACTGCCGGTGATTATGATAATACAGTGACCTCAGTTGATGGAACCTATCGAATAACGGATAAAAACTCAGTTCAATTTCAATACGCTAATTCATCAACACAAAACTCACAAGAATTGATGGATGATTTTGGTTTAGAGCAAAAAACATCGGGTGATGCTTATTCACTTCGTTTTGTGCATAATTCTGAAAAGGTGTTTTTTGCAGCAACTCATTACGATTATGATGATGACTTTAGAGCAGATTTGGGTTTTATTAGCAAAGTTGGTTATACAAAATCTGTTATTGGTGGTCAATACACTTGGCGCCCAGAAGAAAAGTCATGGTGGAACCGCTTTAGTATTTATTCAGATTGGGATATTACTCATGACCAAAAGGGGCGTTTGATTGAGAAGGAGCTAGAGGGTTATGTTAATCTTAACGCCTCTAAACAATCACATGTTGGAATAGGAGGGTATACACGTGTCACTTTGTGGAATGATGTATTATTTGATGAAAATCAACTTGGACTCAATTTTTCCTTCCAGCCAAAATCAGGTGTTACTTTAGGAACAGGGTATACCATCGGTGATAAAATTGATTTTTCCAATGATAAGCTAGCAGATTTATCTGATGTCTATGCATTTGGGCAAATTAATTTAGGTCAACATTTAAGTATGAATTTACAGCATTCATACCGTAAATTAAGCCGAGACGGTGGCAATGTATTTATTGCTAATCAGTCCGATTTGCGTTTTTCTTATCAATTTAATATCCGTCAAAGGTTGCGTTTGTCGATAATCAACACAAATATCAA
>JALWML010000119.1 GCA_027083915.1 Lysobacterales bacterium
ATGTAAAGTGATGATTTTTTTTCCGCTTTGTTCAAAAACCATAAACTCAGCATTTAATATACCAGAGACACCATGTAAGTCGACATCAAAAGTGATTTTGTGAGTACCTGGAGTTAGGTCTTCAGGCTTAAGTTGAGTGTGAATGTCAGCTGTTGGGAATAAATCTATTTCAAATAAATGCTTGCTAATGCGTTCATTTCGGATAGGGATATTTGTTTCTAGTGATGCCAAGTCTATTTCAACAGATAGGTAATTGGACCTATTGATACTACCCTTGAATTTTGTAAACTCTGATACTTCTGATATTTTGTTGTTTTTTGTCGTAACAATTGCAATAGAGCTAAATTCTTGATTTAAGACCCATGATTTGGATTGATCTGTTTTTTTGTTTGGTGTACATGCGGCTAAAAATATAAGACCTATGATTATGACTTTATTCATCTGCTTCTTCTCCTGTGTATTGAGTGATTTTTACTAAAACGCCAAACCACGGATTGTCAAAATAATGGAATTCACCAGATTTTACCTGTTCCCTTTCTGTAATTGAAAAAACAAAATCCCGAAAATCATCGGATTCTTCATTTAGTGAATTTTGAGTGCGTATCAAGTTGAGTTGGTTACTGAAGTGTAAATATCTGCCCTTTGATAATGCAACCTGACCGAGGATAGTATTATTGGGATAAGTTGCATTGTTGTTATCTTTATCTGTATTTTCTGTTTCTAATATTGAACTAATTTTAATAAATTCTGGCGTTTCAAATTTAGTTTCTGGTTGACGCCATGCGCGATGAATAAGAGGAATGGTTTTTTGATTGTTTTGTAACTTGTCCCACACACTGGTTAATTGAAATTTTGAAGCATCATGCTCAAACCAGGCTAATACTAAAATACTGTCATCTTTTCCATCTATATCAATGGTATATTGTCCGTTATCATCTTGCACTTTTGCTTTTTTTGTCGGTAGCATATCATCAGGTTTGAAATCTAACTCAAAGGCTAAACTAGCATCAAAAACTGGTTTATTTCCATAAGTTTGCGCATTGGGTAGTGGTGTATCATAGGCAAACACAATGATTTCTATATCGTAAACCTTTTGTGTGCCAACAGGAATATATTCAGGACTTTTGTGGTTTTGTGAAAAGCCATTAAAAGAAAGCAGTAGAAGAAATAGTAATTTAATCATGTCAATCATTTACAACGGTAGTACGTAGTTAAAACAGCAGTATAACAGAGACCTTTATAACTATGTACCAATAATAGAAATTAACTCTGTGTCTCAATCAAGTAATATTAACCCGGCGGCATAATACCGCACTACAGTCTAAGCCTATTTGTTCTTGGCAAGGCATCAGCACGAAGTCCTAGTCATTCTAAAGCAAGTGCTGATAACGCAGTCCAAGGGCGAATAGGCTTAGACCAATCATAATAAAATCAAATAGGTGAATTCATAATATAAATTGGCTTGCCTATGATTTCACCCTGTTGGGACGATAAGAAATCCTCATCTCTGCATCATATTATTTT
>JALWML010000120.1 GCA_027083915.1 Lysobacterales bacterium
GGGAGCATAGTATGTTCTCTGCAAATGGTTGTGCAAAGGTCTCTAAACAAAATCATTAAAAAAATATTATGAATAATCAATCAAAAACGACAAATGATGTCCAAGAATTTTTACACAATGGTCAATTTGATCAAGCAGTAGGTGTAGCAAAAGAAGTCATAAAGGATAACCCTGAAGATGTTTTTTGTTTATCAGTAATTGCTCAGTCAGAATTTAACAGTGGCGATTTAGAAAATGCCGCAACGACATTAAAAAAAGCACTTGCCATAAACCCAAGTGAAATAAACCTTAATAGAAATTTAGGTATTGTCCATAACAAACTTGGCCATTTTAGTCAGTCATCAAGTGCATTTTTAAACGCAATTGAAAACAACATTGATCATCCTGAAGTATTGCTTGATATCATGCTTTTAGGTATTTCACTTGATAAAATTTCAAGTGAACTTGCTTCTCGTTCAATCGAATATGTTTTTCACCGAGCAAATAATTTAAAATATGCCTACATGAATAATCAAGAATTGCCATTAATTGTTGAAGCTTCAAATATTGCCAATCATATTGCTAGAAATGCAAGATACAACAAGCAGAAAAAAGCACTTGACGAAATTTCTTTAGGTTTTGATGAAGTGAAGAAGAAGCGATTATATGACTTTTTAGATTCTTTTCATGGAATTCAGGCGCCCAAATATGCTGATCCTTTGCAAAAACCTTCCTATCATGTCTTTCCCGATTTAGAACCATTACCCTTTTATGATTCCAAAAGGTTTAACTGGGTTGAACTGTTGGAAGAAAACTCTCAGGCGATTAGAAATGAGTTAAATGCATTGTATAATGAAAAAGTGTCGGTAAAACCCTATATTGAAAATGCAAGTACAGGAAATGAGGAGCTAGATGTGCTAGCAAATTCACTGGATTGGTCTTCAATTCATTTAATTAAGTCAGGTGAATATAACCAAGAGTTATTGGACAAGTGCCCAACAACTAATGCTGTTTTAGAGCAGCTGCCATTATCGGTATTATCTGGGAATGGACCAGAAGCTTTTTTATCTGTTTTACAACCTGGTGCTGAAATAAAACCGCATTATGGTTTGTCAAATATAAAGTTAACTGTACATCTTGGTCTAGAGATTCCGAATGATTGTGCGATTCGTGTAGGCAATGAAACTCAAGAGTGGCAAGAAGGAAAAGTGCTGATTTTTGATGATTCGTTTGAGCATGAGGCGTGGAACCATTCTGAGAAGGAAAGGAAAGTATTTATAATGGAAATATGGCATCCTGATTTAACTCATTTAGAAAGACAGGGCATTCAAAAAATTATGGAATTGCAGCATGGTGACTCGCAATTAGCCATTTCTGAAAAGCTAGAAGATTTGCTAAAAGAAATCAAACAAGTTATTTAAATAAATAGCCATGAAATATACGTCATAAAATTTTAAACCTTAGAATATTTTCTAAGGTTTTTTTTTGTACAATTTTAATTAATATTATACTTAGCCAACAAACTTAGGTAAAATTTAGTT
>JALWML010000121.1 GCA_027083915.1 Lysobacterales bacterium
GGGTTTATCATCGCCACTGTAGGGAATTATGTCGGCATTCTCAATATCGTCATCTATCTCAACACTGTCGTGGATGTAAAGTTTGACTTCACGTTCAAATTCTAAATCACCTTTGATTTCTGCATTCTTACCAAGAACAATTTTGGGTACTTTATTTTTTGAACTGCTAAACCAGCCTTTGTTAGGTTTGTGTACGATAATGTCATCAACGGAGGAGCCTTGTAATAAATAGATATTACCATTTACAGTTTCAATATCACCTTTTATCTGGGAGTGATAAACTTTGATGCTGCCATTTACAGTTTCGACATTTTCATGAATAACACAGCCAGAATTAGTTATGATTGAGCCGTTAACCGTTTCAACATTTTCTTCAATGTCGCAGTTATCGCCCAATTTAATTGAACCATTGACTGTTTCAGCGGACTCTGCTTTGACATTTTCGGAAAATGTGACGCTGCCATTAACGGTACTAGCCTCGCCAATTTGGCTATCAGATGATACCTTGACTGAGCCATTAACGGTGGATAAGTCGCCTACATTGGCATTGTGTCCAACCTTGATGCTACCATTGACGGTATCGTAATCTTTGTTAGGGGCATTTGTTCCGTCTTCAACTGACTTGCTACCGAGAAATCCTGCACAAGCAGTTAGTGAAAATAATGAACCTATAATAATGAGTTTGTATTTTTTCATAGTGTTACCTTTTGTTTTGTCTTAGTTTGCATAACGGATAACTATTTTAAATGTTACAAAAAAAATGGCAACTGTAAGAGTTGCCATTTTTCTTTGTCTAAATTAGAAGCCTTAAGCCTGCATTTGGGTCTTAAGTTTTTTAAGCGCTACTGCTTCAAGTTGTCTAATACGCTCTGCAGAGACACCATATTTATCTGCTAGTTGATGCAAAGTGGCTTTTTTATCACTTAACCAACGACTTTCAATAATGTCTAAACTGCGTTCATCCAATTTATCTAAACCTTTAAATAATAGGTTGTGGTTTTTATCATCACGTGTTTCTTTTTCTAAAACATCTTCTGGTGATGGTGTTGAACTGGTTAACCACGCTTGTGGAGAAAATGTGTTGTCTTCATCATTTTCGTCCATTGGTAAATCAAAGCAGACATCTTGTCCGTGTAAACGTGATTCCATTTCGACCACTACTTCAGGTTTAACGTCTAAATCTTTAGCAATCTTTGCAATTTCTGGGCCACGTAACCAACCCAAGCGTTTTTTGTTTTTACGTAAGTTGAAAAACAATTTACGGTGCGCTTTGGTTGTTGCTACTTTAAGTATGCGCCAGTTTTTCAAGATGTATTCATGGATTTCTGCACGAATCCAATGTACAGCAAATGATACCAAACGCACTTTATGCGATGGATCAAAACGTTTAACTGCTTTCATTAGACCGATATTGCCTTCTTGAATAAGGTCACCAACAGGTAAACCATAACCAGCATAAGAACGCGCCACATAAACCACGAAACGCAAATGCGATGTCACTAAACGGTGAGCAGCTTCAAGGTCATTGTTTTCAAAAACTTTCTGACCAAGTTCTATTTCTTCTTCTTTTGATAAAATTGCAATCTGATTGACTGCACTGATATAGCTTTCTAAAGATCCAGAAAGAGCTGGAATCTTAACCATAGCTTTTGTATTTTCTTTTTTTAAATCTTTGTTCATTTTATTACTCCTAATTATTCCCGTCTATTCGGCAAATAAAGTGTGTTATTAAAATATCTGTCCTTCTTATGAAGCAACAGAGATGCGAATTATAACCTATGACAAGTATTTAGCGCAATAGTTCAAAAGTCATGGCATTTATTTTATTGATTAATGTCACACAAACAGTGAGCATACTGAGTTAATTGTCCTTGTTTAGCATGAGTGATTAATTCTAAGGATTTTTCTATTGGGGATAGAATTTTTTCAAATAGTTTATGTTGTTTTGGCATAAAATCAATATCAAATTTCTCACTAACTTGTGCCAATGTTGACATCAAAAACTGTTGTGTGGCTGTTAATTCAGGCTCAATCCATACGAGATCAAAATCATTATCAATACTTGCTTTGTTTGCTGCATCTGCAATAGCATCAGACAAGGTGCCTATTTCATCAATGAGACCAAACTCTTTGGCTTGTTTGGCTGTCCATACACGTCCACGTGCAATGCTGTCAACCAATTCAATATCCATATTTCGTGCCATGGCAACTGCCGAAATGAATTGTTGATAACCATGATCAATATTGGATTGAATAAGTTTGGCGAGATTTTCATTAAGTTCACGATCGGGTCGGAAGGCGCCAGCCCAATCTGAAGTGCCAACACCATCGGTGTGAACACCAATTTTGGCAAGCGTCTTAGGGTAGGTCATAAACATTCCAAATATGCCAATAGAACCAGTAATAGTGGCATCAGATGCGTAAATTTTATCAGCCGTCATGGAAATCCAATAACCACCAGAGGCGGCAACATTGCCCATGGAAACAACCACTGGTTTGCCAGCAACTTTGATGGCATCGACTTCACGCCTAATTTGTTCAGAGGCAAAAACAGCTCCACCGCCAGAATTAACACGCAGTACAACGGCTTTAACAGCTTTATCCAAACGTGCTTCTCGCAAAAGTTTGCTGGTAGATACACCTCCAATACTGCCTGCATCTTGTTCACCATTTAATATGGTTCCTTCGGCAACAATAATGGCAATTTTATTAGGCTTTGGTATAGAGTTTTCTTGGTCAATAACGGTTAAATAGTCAATAAGTCCAATATGCCTAAAGCCATTGTTATCTTCGCCTGTTGCACTTAAATCTGCAATATACTTTTCTTTAAAGTGTTGGTTTTTGATTTGGTCGATTAGGCCTGCTTTTTTGTACATGCTTGCCATGTCACCACTGGAATCTTTTAGTAGAGTTGCTTGGTCTGCAATTATTTTGTTAAAGTCATCAATACTAATATTTCTTTTATCCACAATGCCTTGAGTATAAGTTTTCCATAAGTCATTCATGTAGTGCAATGAGGCTTCTTTTGCTTCAATTGACATATCATTGCGAATATAAGGTTCGGCAGCCGATTTGTATTCGCCAACACGAAATAAATGTACATCTACACCGAGTTTATCCAAACCATCCTTAAAATAATTGCGGTAAGAACCATATCCTTGAAAGAACATAAAAGCCTGTGGATCGACAATGATTTCATCGGCTAAATTAGCAAAATAATATTGGTTTTGGCTCATGTTTTCGGCAATAGTAATAACAGGTTTTTTTGAAACTTTGCGAAATTTTTCAATGGCTTGTTCTAGTTCTTTTAAATCTGCTAGTCCAATGCCCCACATAAAATCAGGACTTAGTACTAAAACAGAAATACGTTCATCCGTAGCGGCTTTTTCGATGGCCTTAATTAAATCTCTTAGTTGAGTTTCTGGTACATCATTACCTTGTAATTGTTTAATAAATTTTTCTGAAGGTGTGCCACTGAATTGATTGACCACCATACCGTTTGGTGCAATGACTAAAGCAGTGTTTCTTTTGAGTTCAACTTTGTCATTAAAGAAAATTATTTTTACCAAGAAAAAAAGAATAATTAATAAAATAAAATGTCGCGTAAAATTTGCCAACTTGACTAAAGTGTTTGGAATGAACTCAATGAGTTTTCTTAAGGGTGATTTTTGTACTTGTGTATTCATGGTTTTGATTATAAGTCCTTTCGTATTTTTTTCTATCTGCCAATAGTCATATTTAATAGTTTAATGTATCGTTCGACCACAATTTCAGGCTGTACTAAGCCTTTGTCCGTTTCCGCTGGCCATGCTTTGGCTCGCAATTGTGTTTTCATGGGTTGCGGGGAAATGGTATCAACACTGACCTTAAAGTCTTCCATTTCTTCTTTGAGAATAGCGGCGAAATGATTAATTCCCGCCTTTGTTGTGCCATAAGCACCCCAATAGGCTTTGGCTACAGTGTCTAGGTTTTCCGTTGTAAATAGTATGGATCCGTGACTTTTTTTCAAAAGAGGCAGTAAAGCTTGGGTTAAAAAGATGGGAGAATTAAGGTTGATTTGCATTTCTTGCAACCAGCGCGTGGCTTCATAATGACTAAACTCAGTCAAACCACTAAATTCTGCTGCAGTATGCACCAAGGCATCGAGTTTGCCAATGTTCTTTTCGATGGTTTCATATAATTGATAGAAATCATTGGGTGTGGCACCAACAAGATCCATTGGATAAACCATGGGTTCTTTACCACCTTGTTCTACTATTTTGTCACACATGATATTTAGAGAGCGCGGGTTTTTATCTGAAATAATGACATCAGCTTGTTGTAGGCATAATTCCAACGCAAGAGCAGAGCCTAAACCACCACACGCACCGGTGAGAAAAATAGTCTTGCTTTCTAGACTATTTTGCATTATCTATCATCTGTATAAGTTTTTGTTCAACGCCATGAGCGATAGCTGCTAGTTCACTTTTATCGGATAAACTTTTAAGCATTTTTTCAGGTTTTACCATGCCAATAAAGGTTTCTCCATTTTGTGTATAGACAGAAATTCTACAAGGTAAAGCCATATTGAGTTGCATGTCTTGTGTCATGACTTGAGCGGCAATCTTAGGATTACACACCTCTAAAACATGACAGTTTTCAGCAAATTCAACCCCTTTAGAGCGTAATGTGTTGCCAATATTGTGTACATGCAGCACACCAAAACCGCCATCCTTGACACATTGTTCTAAATCGCTCGTGGCTGTTTCGAAGTCTTTATTTGTTTTAATTATGTAATACATAAAAGCACCTTAAATATAAAATTGAGCCATAATTTTAATCTTTAAGGCTTAATATGCAAGAAAAGCTATGGTATGTTATCTATTATTAATCTTTTTTTCTAGCATTTTTCATCGGTGAGTCTTTGTATTTCTTTTTCCACAATTGAAAACGTGACTTCACCAATTTAGCAGGCCAATTATTGTTATCAATATTGGTATCTGCTGTTTCTAGATTTGGGTCAATTTCTAATGATTTAATCTCTTTTTTGGTCATAATCATTTTAGAAACTTCATGGTTATTTTTGCGCCAAATCTCAGCTGGTATGCGCATCATTTGTTGACTGCCATCTGTATAAGTGATTCTTAATAGAATTGGCATAACCAAGCCACCAATGTTTTCGAAGTCAATGACATAAATGTTGCGTTTGACTTTAAGCAAGGCTTTTTCGTCGTCTTTAAGTTTTTCAAGCAGTTCTTTGTAGTTTTTAATATCGGTTTTGTTGACATCAAAGCGGTCATAGCTGTTATAAAAATCCTTAAGTTCAGGTTTGCGATTGACTAAAAAGTTATAGTTCTTATTGCGTTGCATGGTTAGGGTTTCTGGTTCTTCTTTTTCATCTTTGCGTAAATTTTCTTTATCAATCTCGGGGTCACGTGTATCCATTTGCATTAAATGAACTTCTTTAATGGCAATATCCACATGATCGGTGGTGTAAAACCATCCGCGCCAAAACCAATCCAAATCAATGCCACTGGCATCTTCCATGGTGCGGAAAAAATCAGAAGGCATGGGGTGCTTAAATTTCCATCGGCGAGCGTATTCTTTAAAAGCAAAATCAAACAATTCACGACCTAGTATGGTTTCACGAAGAATATTTAATGCAGTTGCTGGTTTGGCATAAGCATTATTACCAAATTGCAATAAAGATTCAGAATTTGTCATGATGGGAACTTGGTTGTCTGAACTCATGTAACCCACAATATTTTTTGCTTCACCGCGACGTGCAGGGTAGTTTTCTTCCCATTCACTCTCAGCTAAAAATTGCAAGAAAGTATTTAATCCTTCATCCATCCATGTCCATTGGCGTTCGTCCGAGTTAACAATCATGGGGAAATAATTATGACCAACTTCATGGATGATAACAGAAATTAAACCGTATTTTGAATGGCGCCACTCATGGTCTTCATCTGATTTTCCATTGTAAGTTTTATCATCATAAGGTCGTGGACCATTAAAACATATCATTGGATACTCCATTCCACCAACAGGTCCATTGACCGACCATGCCACAGGGTAGGGGTAATCAAAAGTGTATTTGGAATAAACATCCATGGTATGAATAATGCTTGGTGTTGAATACTGATGCCACAATGGATTGGCTTCATTGGGGTAAGCACTCATTGCCATAATGACGTGTCCATTTTGGTCAAAGCCTTGGGCATCCCATATAAATTTACGTGAGCTTGCAAAGGCAAAATCACGAACATTGTCGGCTTTAAAAATCCATGTTTTTGTGCTAGATGATTTTTTCTTTTCTGCTTTTTTTGCCTCTTTTGGTGTAACCACATAAACAGGTGTTTTGGCAATTTTTGCTTTGTCCAATCTATCGCGTTGTGATTGAGTTAAGACATCATCTGCATTTTGTAACTCGCCAGTGGCTGCGACAATATGATCAGCAGGCACTGTGATGCTAACGGTAAAATCGCTCATGTCGAGGGTAAATTCGCCATTACCTAAAAACTGTTTATTCTGCCAACCAGTAACATCCATATAAGCGACCATGCGTGGTTGCCAGCGGGCGATTTCATAAATATAGTTTTTATTTTTTTCAAAATACTCATAACCACCACGCCCACCGATAATTTTGGCATCAACTATATTATACCACCAGTCAACACTAAAAGTGATGGATCCGCCTGCTTTGAGCACGCGTGGCAAATCAATGCGCATCATGGTTTTATTAATGGTGTGTCTTAATGGTTTGCCATCTTGTGATTTTACCGATGAAATGTGGTAACCACCTTTAAACTTCTCTCTTTTAAGAAGTTTGGCATAATTATCATAACTAAATTTTTCAAAATCTTTTGGGGCGGTTTCTGCGAGAATATTATCTGAGTCAGCTTGGTAACGATTTTGATCCAATTGCATCCACAAATAATTTAAATCATGGGGCGATTTGTTATGGTAAGTGATAAGTTCTGTTGCCGTAATTTTTTGTTTATTATCATCCAATGTTGCCTCAATGACGTATTGCGTACGTTGTTGCCAATATTTTGGCCCAGGTGCTCCACTGGCAATACGTTGGTCATTGGGTGTAGGTAAAATTTCTTCGAGCTGGCGGAATTTATCATTGGTGTCGTATAAGGATTCGGCATGAAGAACAA
>JALWML010000122.1 GCA_027083915.1 Lysobacterales bacterium
CTTCATTACCGTACAATTCATTCACCTGACCAACTGAAGTCATTTGAAACATGTCTCGGTTTTTATCGTTGAGGTCTCGAAGCCATTGATAAAACCAACGTGAACCTAAGAAGAAACCTCCATGCAACAACACGCCATGTTTTAACTTGTCACCTAAGCATGAGTTTTGAATCGCTTGTATGTTTTTATACTTGGTTAAATTGGTAGAATATTTTTCGCCCTTCTCATCTTTAATTTTGCCTTTCACAAGACCCAATTCGGCCTTTAGAATACCTAAATACTGCAAACGCTTGAATTGCCTCTTGGTTAAAACTTCATCAATGACTTCATTTTGCAGCAGTATCTCAATGATGTTTTCAGGAATTTTTTCGGTTAGCATCCCTTGATTAATCAATTGTTGAATTTGTGCATCATCATAGACCTTTCGTTTAAGAATTCCAGCTTCAAATAAATGTGCAAAGCCTTCAACAAACATTTCACTGGCTGCATATAAGCCTTTTTTGAAAACAGACAGTGACCCTGCAGAATTAATAATAGCAGAAAACTTTTCTTTTATATGAGCCTCATCTATCAACTTAAGATAATCTTTGTTGTGCGCTTGACGTAATTTCATACTATAAATCAATGCATCACCCAAAGAACCAATCCCAACTTGCATGGTTCCACCATCTTCGACTAGACTACTGGTCAGTAAGCCAATGGAATAATCCGTTGAATTAACACTGGCTCTTGGTGTGGCAAAAGGTTCAAAGTAAAGCGATTCATCATCTAAAATAATATCAAAAAATGATTCATCTACCTGTGCTTTACCACCCATAAAGGGCAAATAAGGATTCACCATTGCAACGACTAAGGGTCTCTTTATATTTTTTCTTTGGCAAATTGGATCCATATCTAGCGTTAAATCGGTATTACAACTGAGCGAATACACGAGACCATTATCCGTTTGTTTAACTGCCACCATTTGCATCAACACATTCAAACCCTTATCCAACATATCACGCATGGCATGAGTATAATTACTGCTGGTATAGCTCATTTGTGCAGCTTTAGATTGCAACATCTTGCCAGATTGCATATAGAACTCAGTTACTTTCATGTTTTTCGGAACACGATTGAGTTTAACATCATCAATATAGTCCAAATCTGGGTGATTCGGGAACAATCTGTCAGTAAAAGGTTTTAAAAAACGCTTTTCAAGTAAGGACTTTCCTGTCGGTACTTGCAAGGATAATGCGGTGAAAAGTTCCAAGCTTATTTGAGTATCATTTTTTGCTTGTTGCCATACTGCATTGATTAAAGGATTAGGTTTGCCAACACCTAATGGCGTACCAATTTTTAAATTTCGCCCTGTCTTGGCAATCATTAATCGAAGACAATCTTCTTTATTATGGACTTGAGTTATCATTTAACTATTGTATCACATTTGTGCTATTGAAATTTAGACAATAACCCCAATTTTATGAGTTTCACAAAGATTAATTATTTTGAACAAGACACTTACCATTCAGATACACCA
>JALWML010000123.1 GCA_027083915.1 Lysobacterales bacterium
CTTTTAAACAATATGTTCCATATTTTAATTAAAAAATGATAATTATTCTATATAAATAGATATTTGACCAATATAATACAATTTTCTAATCATAAAACTTAATTGTCAAATCTGATAGTAGTAACAAATATCTCAAAGAAGTACCCCTTAATAAATACTGCATCGAATAGATTAAGGTCATTATTATCTTTATTGTTTAGAAAAAGTAATCGTACTGGCATTACTGTTTTAAAGGATATTAATCTTAAGATAAAAAAAGGTGAGTCCTTAGCTATTATTGGCAAAAATGGTGCAGGGAAAAGTACATTATTAAAAATAATTAGTGGTGTTATTAATCCAAGTTCTGGCAATGTAACTGTACATGGCACAATTGGTGCATTATTAGAGCTTGGCAGTGGTTTTCATCCTGAGTATACTGGTAGAGAAAATTTAAAAATGTCTGCAGCTTTAGCAGGGATGGATGATAAGTATTTAAAAGAAAACCTTGATAAGATGATAGCATTTGCAGATATTGGTGAATACATAGACCATCCTGTTAAAAATTATTCATCAGGGATGGTTGTTCGACTTGGATTTTCTGTAGTTACCGTCACTAATCCTGATTTATTAATAACCGATGAAGTATTAGCAGTTGGCGATGCAGATTTTCAGCGAAAATGTATCTCATGGATAGATAGCTATTTAAAAAATGGTGGTACTCTTCTCTTGGTATCACATAGTATTTATCATGTTCAAAAAATGTGCCAAAATGCTATTTGGCTTGAAAATGGTAAAATTAAAAAGCAGGGCAACGCTTATGCTATTTCTCAAGAATACCAAAGTTACCATGAAAAGAAAAAAGATGGAGTAAAAGTGAGTGGTGACAAGGATAGTTCGAATTATCATGTGATGTCTATAAAATTATTAAATGATCGCAATGATGAAATTTCACTTATTCAAACTAATGAGACATTAACTATAAAAGTTCAGCTCTTTTCTCCTGACAATAGACCTCCGGGTTTAACACTAGGCATTATAAGAAAGGATATTCCTGTCTATGGAACTATATCAGATAACCATAATGCTAATCCAAAACAAATTAAAGACCAGGTATTTGAGTACACAATTAAGTACAAAAAAATGAAACTATTACCTTCTGATTATGAGTTTAAGGCACATGCCATGGACCCCGAGTGTTTAAGGCTAATGGATGAAGAATCAATAGACTTTAGAGTGCATTCAAAATCAACTGATTTAGGTGTTGTCATTCTTGATACGGAATGGAGTTAGCATGGTTAAAATTGATGTGGTTGTGCCAATCTATAATGCTTTTGATTGCGTTAGAGAGTGCTTGATAAGTCTAGAAGAGCACCAACAAGGTGCAGAAAATATATATTTAATTGATGATTGTTCGACTGATGTTCGAATTGAACCATTATTGCAACAATTTGCTGATGAAAATAATTGGCACGTATACTTTCAAGATGAAAATCAGGGATTTGTAAAAACTGCAAATAAGGGGCTTAAATTCAGTAAAAATAATACAATCTTATTAAATTCTGACACTATCGTTAGTGAAAATTGGTTACAAGGTTTTAAACAATGCGTGGAACATGTCAAAGATTTAGCGACCTCAACAGCATGGTCAAACAACGCGGAGATTTGTTCATTTCCAGAATTTTTGAAAGTTAATGAGTTGCCTAAAGATATAAATAGTTTTGCAGAGGAACTATTTCGAAACTATAAGCCAGTCTATCCCGAGATACCAACGGCGGTGGGTTTTTGCATGTTAATCAGCAAGAAAGCAAAAGAAATTGTTGGTTTCTTAGATGAACAACAATTTGGCCATGGGTATGGAGAAGAGAACGACTATTCTTTGCGTGCAACAAAGGCTGGTTTAAGAAATGTTGTTTGCGATAATATTTATGTCGCTCATGTTGGCAATCAGTCTTTTGGTGATTTAGGTGTCAAACCAGATGAAAACAGCATGAAAAGGTTGCTTGCAAAACATCCGAAATACTTGGAGCTGATTCATGAATTTATTAGTCAAGACCCTTTGGAGCCAATTCGTGAAACTATTCTAAGCAAGATTGGTTTAGATTAGTGGTTTAAGGTTGGCTTTTTGGGTAAAATCACTTCACTTTTAAGATGATAAACTTTTATGGAATTTGAATTTGATTTTGGTGCGAAAACTTTAACGCAAGGTGTGAAGAAGAATAACAAGAAATTTGCCTCAGTTGCAGGTGTTGCATTTCCTTTATCTAATGAAGAGCTTGTTTTTATGAATAAAGAAACAGGTGAGAATCATGTGATGACAGATAAAGTGTTATTTGCTCTAAGCTTGTGTCAACAATTCAAACCACTTGATCAACACATCATTACAATTGGGCAAAATATTCCTGAATTGCAAAATCAAGTACAAGCCATCCAAACGGTGGTTGATTTTTTAATTAAAAATAGATTGTTACTAGAGGATCAAGAGTGGTTAACTCAATTGTCTCAATCTTCTGAGCAAGTAAAGACTTCAAATGCAGGCTTAGTCATTAGAGCATTTGAAAAACCAAATCTTTTAAATCGTTTATTAGAGTCTCTTCAAAAGTATCAGTTAAAATACAAGCAAAAATTTCCAGTTCAGATTTACAGTGACTCGAAATCAGAAAAAATTGAACTAGAAATGGAAGAAGTCTGTAAATCCTTCAAATCAGAAATAAATATTACTTTCTTTGGTCGTGTTTGGCAGGATCAGTTTGTTAAAATGTTGACTACAGAGTTTCCACAAAGGGCTAACGAGATAAAATGGTTGTTGAGTCACTCGGGTGCTGCATATTCAGGTGGCAGAATATGGAATCTGGCCTTGTTAAATAATGCAGGAAAGAAATTCTTATTTTTTGATGATAACTATATATTTGAAGCAAGAATAAAAAATGCTAACAACAGAATAGTTAATCTCAGTAATGAATCAGATTTAAGTGTTGATTTTTCATTAAATTTAACAGACATTAAGCAAAATTCCAGCGAGTACGAAGAAGATGTATTAAGTCAATTGATAAACAGCTGTGGATTAACAACAGGAAATTGGTTGTCTACAAGGGATATTGAATATGCTCCAGTAGATAACTTAAGCTTATTGGAGTTGCAAAGGATTGAACATTCATCTTTAATAAAGTCAGTTGCAACAGGTACATGGGGTAGCCCAAGATCTGAGCATAATTATTGGCTGTATTATTTAGAAGGAGAGCAAAAACAGGCATTTTGGGAATCACGAGAAGTTTATTTGGATAATATAGAAGCTTCAAATTTAATGCATTATTCGAATGAATATGAGTTTTTGTCAATGGCAAGATATTTACCATCAGCGATTGATAATTCAACTATGACTCCATTTGCAATGCCTTCTGATACATTGGAAGACTATTTCTTTAATGCAGTTTCACTCTACTGTTATCCCAATCAAATTTCAATGCAGTGCCCATTCATGTTAGGGCATATTCAATCCGAAAGAAAAGATAGATCTGCTGCCAACCATTTAGCTCGAACACCTAATTTTAATAAATTTATTGCAGATTACGCTTTAACCTTGGTTAGTTCAACAGATGCTCAAGATCCAGCTATTAGAATGCAAACGCTCTGTGATTATATTTTTGGGTTGGCTGACTCATCGGATGTAACTGTTCATAATCGATTGAAAGAATACTTATCACAAATTCGATCTGACATGGTATTGAGTATGCAGACTCAAATGGCAAATTCCCCAGATGCTCCTGTCTATTGGCAGGCAGATGTAAGAGAAATAGTTGAGGCAAACGGTAAAGCACTGATTCAAAATAAGCCACCTATTTTGGAAGGTTGGGACAAATCTATGGATAATCAAAGCTGTGTTGAAACAGCACGTTTGGAACTTATAAAAGTTGCTCAAGCGATGAATTTATGGCCGCAGCTATGGGAGTTTTGCAAAATTAGTCAATAATGAACTCCTGTGCAGTCATCATCGTCAACTATAACACTGGGAAATTATTGTCTCGAGTCATTGAGCGTGTAATAAAAGCCAAAGGCATTGATGAAATTATTGTAGTGGATAATAATTCATCAGATAATAGCATGGAGTTATTGCCCCAAATATCAAAAATACAATCATATTTTCGCAAAACCAATGCAGGATTTGCCAGGAGTTGTAACTACGGAGCAAAATTCGCACAATCTGATTTTCTTTTGTTTCTTAATCCAGATTGTCTGATTCAAACACAAAGCATAGCCAAAACATTAGATACTTTCAATGATAATCAAGATGTTGGACTAGTTGGTGTATGGGTAAAAAACCCAGATGGAACAGAACAAAGAGCAACACGTCGTCGTCTACCAACATTATGGCGAGCAATCAAAACTTACACTAAACTAGAAAAATTTGCACGATTTTGTAATTGTATGGCTGGTGTCAATTTAAATCATCAACCACGACCTAAAAAGCCGAAATTAGTTGAAGCTATCTCTGGGGCGTATATTTCAATTAGAACCTCAGTGTTTAATGAAATCGGGGGATTTGATGAGAAATTTTTCATGCACTTTGAAGATTTGGATTTGTGCAAACGCATCAATGATGCAGGTTATAAAATTATGCTTAATCCGAATATTGAAGTGGTACATTACCAAGGAACATCAAGCCAAAGTAATCAAGGAGTAAGTGAATATAAGAAACAAAGCTTGCAGAGGTATTTCCACAAGCATTGTTCAGTCTTTTCTTCTTATGTTATAAAGGCAATAAGTCGAATCCTATGATAATTTTTTATATTTGATTCGATGTGGTTGTGGAATATCTCCAAAACGGCGCTTATAATCTTGTTCATATTCACTATAATTGCCTTCAAAAAATTCAACATGTGATTCGTCTTCAAATGCTAAGATATGAGTGGCAATTCTATCCAAAAACCATCTGTCATGAGAGATAACCATAACGGAACCAGCAAAATTGAGTACTGCTTCTTCCAATGCACGGAGTGTTTCTACATCTAAATCATTAGTTGGCTCATCCAGCAATAAAACATTGCCACCTGACTTTAATACTTTCGCAAGTTGCAAACGGTTACGCTCACCACCAGATAAGTTTTTAACTATTTTCTGCTGATCTGCCCCTTTAAAGTTAAAGCGTGAGAGCCAGGCACGAGCGGGTACGGTGTAATTGCCGATTTTTAAGACTTCTTCACCATCGCCGACATCTTGCCATAGTTGTTTATCATTACTTAGGTCTTCACGTGATTGTTTGACATAAGCTAGCTCTACAGTTTCACCAATTTCAACTGAACCGTTATCAGGTTTTTCTGAACCATCAATCATATTGAATAAGGTCGATTTACCCGCGCCATTTGGGCCAATAATACCAACAATAGCCCCTTGAGGTACTTTAAAGCTTAAATCATCAATCAAGTATTTATCACCAAAGGCTTTGGACACATTACTGAATTCAATAACTTTTTCACCCAAACGTGGACCTTGCGGTATAAAAATTTGATTGGTTTCGTTACGTGATTGAAAATCTTTGGATTGCAGTTCTTCAAAACGTTTTAAACGGGCTTTTGATTTAGTGCGTTTGCCTTTAGCATTGGAACGAACCCACTCCAATTCGCTCTGTATCACTTTCATGTGCGATGCTTCTTGACGTTTTTCTTGAATTAAACGGGCTTCTTTTTGTTCCAACCATGAAGAGTAATTGCCCTCGTAAGGAATACCGTGACCTCGATCTAGTTCCAAAATCCATTCAGCTACATTATCAAGAAAATATCTATCATGGGTTACTGCAACAATTGTACCAGTAAAGTCAGCTAAAAATCGTTCAAGCCAAGCTACCGTTTCGGCATCCAAGTGATTGGTTGGCTCATCCAGTAATAACATATCAGGAGCCGAAAGTAATAATTTACACAAAGCCACACGCCTTTTTTCGCCACCAGATAAGACGTTTACGGGTTTGTCCCAATCAGGAAGTCGCAAAGCATCGGCTGCTCGTTCCAATGTTCGGTCTAATTCCCAGCCGTTGGCAGCCTCAATCTTATCTTGTAATTCAGCTTGTTTTGCCAGCAAATCTGTCATCTCATCATCGGACATTTCTTCACCAAACTTTTCAGAAATGGCATCAAATTCATCCAACATATCTTTGACTTCACTCATGCCTAGTTCTACATTTTCCCTTACGGTTTTTTCTTCATCCAATTCAGGTTCTTGCGATAAATAACCAATCTTAATGCCTGGTTGCGGACGAGATTCCCCATTAAACTCCTTATCAATACCTGCCATGATGCGAAGGACGGTGGATTTACCTGAACCATTCAAACCCAAAACGCCAATCTTGGCACCTGGGAAAAAGCTGATGGAAATATCCTTAATAATTTCTTTATTGGGAGGAACTGTCTTGCTCACGCGGTTCATTGTATAGATGTATTGTGCCATGATTATTTGCTCATTTTTATTGAATGCTATCTTACAATAATTATAAGTTAAAATCAGAATAACTTAGTTTAAATAAACCCATTGCTGATAATTTTCTTCTCGTTTCTTAATTTAATCATATGTAAAACCGAGGAATGAAAGTCGTCTAATACAAAATTCGCCCAAAATTGACCATACCAGTTGAGCTTTGTGGTCATTCTATAACTTGTGGTTAGGGATAAGTAAGTTTGCCCCTGGTGTTCTGATAAATAGTAATAACCAGATTCAACATTGAAATATTGGTCACCAACTGTAATATGGGTGTCAAGTTCTGCTATTTCCATAGACTTTTCGTCAATAATGACATCATAAGCAAGCAGTTTGTTTGGTATAATATTGGTAATTCTTTCTTGAAAATGAACACCTCTTTCCCAATACAACTCTCTGATTGCACCAATTTCAAATACTTCAGTTACAGCGTTCTGTGGTTTTGGTAGACCAATGAAGTGTGAAATATTCCATTTTAATTCACTCGGTTTAATATCTTTGATATTTGAAAGGTTTTTCCAAACTTTTTTGACTGGTGCATTTATTTGTATCGAGTTAGTCACAGAATAACGTAAGGTATTGGCTGTTATGGGTTGTTCCATTGCTATCATCAAAAAAGGGGCTAGAGCAAAACATGAAATGATTCCTGATTTGTGTTTGGATTGATACTTGATTTTCAAAGCTACACCAATTTTACC
>JALWML010000124.1 GCA_027083915.1 Lysobacterales bacterium
GGTTTTAGCACACAATTCTGGTTACTCTCGTAATGGCATACGTGAAGTTAAAATCGTGACGAAAGACAAGAAGAAAATTAAATACAAAGTCACATCGGAATTCATGGATGAAGTTCAGCAATTAAAACAATTTATAAACAGTCTCAGTACAACGCAATTATGAACAGGTCCGCTTACTCTATTAATAACATGCTTTTTATACCTCTAATTATCGGCTTGGTACTGGTTTTTTTTGGTGGTCGATTTATCTTGCTGGCAGAACAAACCAAGAATTGGCAAAAAACCCAAGCAACCATTATGCAAATAAATTTAATTGAATCACGCAGTTCCTCCAATAGCACAACAAGCAAACAAACCACTTTTGAAATTTCTATTTTGTACCAGTACAAAGTTCGAGGTCAACAGTATCAATCAGACAAATACAGCTATGGTGATGGTTCTACTATTAAAAGCCGCTTAAAAAATCGAAGTACAGCACAACAATGGTTAGACGACTCTGGCTACCAAAAAGGCAAGGAAATCAGTATTTATTATAACCCTAAAGACCCTAAAACAGCTATCGTAAAGGCAGGTGCAAGCATTTGGACTTTTACTCCTCTTATCGCTGGACTTTTCTTTACTGTAATTTTTAGTTTGATTTTAAAGAATAAAATGAAATGACAAAACAACAGCAAAAATCAAAACTAGTAAAAGAAATGATGGCTGAAACATTGATGGCTTTATTGTTTTTATTCTTTGCTTTTCATCGACCAATTACCGAAATTTTATTTAAATTTGATGAAAGCCAATGGTATGAAGGCACTGCCATAATCACTCAATCAAGAATAGTTGATAAAATAAAAAAAGGCCAAGGACCATTGGCCAATAGAACCACACATACCTATTATGTCTATGCACAATACCAATATGACTCAATGGGAAAGACGTATAAATCCGACAAAATCAGTAATTTGGGAAATTACATCATTGCCAATGGTAGAGCAGATGCCAATGATGCCATCAACACCTATTTACAAAAAGGGCGAAGAATAAAAGTCAATATTAGCAAAAACCCACCAACACGTTCTTTTCTATTTCGAGATAAATTACCAAACAGTAATAACCGATTTGAAATCATCATGTTTCTAATTGCCTTACTAGCTTTATATAATCTGAATAAATCCATAAACCAATTGAGAACTATCTCACAGAATCAACAAACAAATAATAAACATAAAAAAAAGAGTCAACCTATTTTCTAGCAAACGTTAAATATACCGTAACACAATTAATTTGAAATTTATCAGGAGAAAACCATGAAAATTAACCTACTATTACTATTAACTGCACTTTCTATGTCGTTACTAACATCAAAAGTGTACGCCCAAGACAATATCACTATTGTTGCACCTTCTTCAGAGGCAGCTGATGGGTTGAATTTACAAGCCGTTAGTGAATTGTTTGCAGAAACCAAGAACCTTGAAGAATTTGAAAAAGCCTTGAACAATCCTGATGAAGGATTAAACAACTTGGATTTGGATGGTAATGGTGAAGTGGATTATATTCGTATTGTTGAAGAAGTAGCTGGCGATGCACACTTTATCATACTGCAAGCTGCCATTGGCAAAGATGAGTTTCAAGATGTCGCAACCATAGAAGTCGAAAAAAATGGTGACTCTTATAATATGCAAGTTCATGGTAATGCTATAATCTATGGTGAAAACTATTACTACCATCCTGTTCATATTCGTGTATGGCCAATTTTTACATGGATTTATCGTCCAGTTTATCGACCTTATCACTCACGCTTCTACTTTGGTTTTTATCCACGCTGGTGGCGACCATTTCACCCAATACATAGAAACGTCTATCGAAATCGAGTTGTGCGCTATACAAACAGAAATACTTTTGTCGTTAAGCCAGTAAGTCGTGTACATGTTATCAATCGTGTAAAATACAAACCTCGTACATCAAAAAGAGTGACTAAAAGAGTCACAGTTAGACACAATGGTAGAACCACAACTGTTAAAAAAACAAAAAAAGTGACTCGCCATAGAAATGGCAATACCACAGTTAAAAAAACCAAGAAAGTAACGACCAAGAAGAATGGTCGCAAGAAAACAGTAAAAAAGACCCGAGTTAAAAAGAGAAAATAAGCTAAACAATGGCATTTAAAAAATTTAGCCCAGAATTTTGTTCTGGGCTATCTTTACTAGACCCAACTAAATGGATTGTTGAAGTTCGTCTAATAAAGCTTGATTTTCTGCTTTCCATGCCTCGTTATAAGCCTCTTTGGCATTAATCATCACGGCTAAGGCTTCTACTTTCCTGCCTAGTAATTTTAACGCCCGTGCTTTTAGTTCAAGATGGGGATTGGGGTTTGGGTTGTATTGCTCAATATTCTCAAGTATATCTAATGCCTTTTGTGGATTTTGCTCTAGATAAACCCTAGCCAAAACATCTTGAGCTTGGGTATAAAATTTATAATCATGCGATGCTAAAGATTCTTCTGAAACTTGTGCGATTAATGCAATAGCTTTGGTGTTTTCTTTGCTCGCCTGATAATGACGAGCAAGGTATAAATTCATGTATATTTGATAGCGTTGTAAGCCTGGATTTTGAAAGAGTTTATTGTATTTATCCCAAATCGGTTTAAAGTTTTCAACATCTTCACGCGCTAACAATAATTCCATTTGTAAAAAAATAGCATTAAGCAACATGCTGTAATTCTTTTTCTCTCGCGTGAAATTTATCTGCTTGTCAATTTCTTTTTGGCAATAATCGTATTTGAAAAAGTTCATCTCTTGTGAGATATTGTAATGGTTATAAATCATTTTGACATAATCATTATCAGTTTCCTTCACCATTTTATTGATGCGGTTTAACACATCAGCTGCTTCTGAAAATAAACCCCTTTCATGTAAGAATGCAACTAACTGCCCCAAATCACCAGCAATTTGAAGAGTGTCCGTTGGACTGTTACTTAACTCCATTAAGGCAATACTTTCTTTTTTAAGGGCAATACCCTCTTGCCATTTATTGTTAAACATCAGCACATTTGACATCGCTTGCAAAACAGTAATTTCTATACCAATATCTTGAGCAGCTTTTGCATAGGCAAGCGACTTTTCATACAGTTCATAAACCGCGTCATCATTTGAAGAGTTACCTGCTATTTGGGCTTGCCCGTAATAGCTAACAGCATAAATTTTCGGATTGATTTTATCATCAACATTAACAATCGCTTGCTTATAATACTTTAATGCCTCTTTACTGTTGCCTAGTTGGAGCAAGTAATCGGCTAATAGTATTTTCAATCTTCCTTTGTTAAAGGCTTTTACTTGAGTATTATCTCTAAAGTATTCTCTTATGTCATTGATTGCCTCTTGTTTTTTATTCAAACAAGCTAGATTTGTGGCAACAAAATATTCGATAATTGCACTATTATCCGAATAAAAAGGAGTGGATTTCAATGCATTAATTTGGGCAAGGCTAAGTTCACATTCAGTATTAAAATGCAGAGCTTTGGCGTATAAAAAACGAGCGACATGGTTTGAATCATGAGTTGACAAATATTCTTTAAGTAACCTCGTTGCCTGCTCAAAATCCTTGTTCTCTAATGCCTTAATCGCTTCTAAATAAGCAGGTGTTGAAACATCAACAGTGTTTGCATCAAGTTGTTTTAGAGAAAATCCTTTGTGGTAATTACTAATAAAATCAATTTGGGCTTTAACCACTTCTTCTAAACTACCGGCCGAAATTTGAATTTGTTTAAAGGGTTTTGAACCTTTTGAAAGGGCAATAACCGCATCATAAATATTGCCATTTTTACTGACATTGGTTTGCAACATCACCAAATCTTTATCAATTTGCCAATATTTTTCAAAGGCTTGTTTATTATCTAATCCTTTGTCAACAAACAACACTTGTTTTTTATTATTAGAATTCTCAATAGTCGTTTTGATTAATTCATTGACTTCATTTTCCACCTTATCACCATTTTTAATAATCAAAGGCAATAACAACAGATGTTGATTTTCATCTAATTTTTGAATTTGAATGGTTTTTTCATTTCCTAATACAGGTTCAAGTTTGAAATAATAAAAACCTGCTATCAAAAGCAATATGCCGAAAATGATAGCATACAGCCACCACTTGTTTTTACTTGCTGAAGTTGTCTGTTCTGATAAACTAGCCTCCTGCTTTTCACGTATGAGTTCCACATTTCCCTCAAAGCTGATACCATGACCAAAATGGGTGACCAAAACTTCAGGATTGACTGCATCCTTTTCTACAACATTACGTAATTTTGATAAGGTTTTTTCAATTGAATTTTCTGTGACCGTACGACCCCAAACTTCATCCATCAAGGTTTGCTTTGAAATTATGGTTTTTGGGTGCTCAATAAAATAATCAAAAAGCTTTTTTTGAATTTTAGTTAATCGAATTTCACCTTCTCCACGTATAACCAAACCATTGGAAGTATCGTAAGAGAAGTCATTTATTTTATAGCGCATTGAATAAAAGATTTATAAAAAAACATGAAGTGATATTAACCCATATTTTATAAAATATACAACAAAACAAATCAAAGCTAGTTAAATTTTAAAAAAATCACTCCTCCAACAAAGTCAATAAATACAATGCTTTAGAAAAAAGTCAGCAAATGGTCAGCAATTGGTCAGGGCATATTCTTGCAGAAACAATAAAATGACAAATTAATTAAAACGCATTCTTTTGAGGAAAACTAAATGCCGAATAAAACATCAATAAAATTTTTATTAATCCTAGCACTTTTACAGTGTTCATTGTCTTTATCCGCAGCTCCAAGCGATCACTTTGTCACAACATGGCAAACAACTGCCGCTGACACTGTGATTACCATCCCAACTTTTGCAGGAGAAACCTATAACTATTCAATTGATTGGGATAATGACATGATTCCTGACCAAACAGGCATAACAGGCGATGCGGTCCACGATTATGGTGTGGCTGGTGTTCATACCATTCGTATATTTGGTACTTTTCCTCGGATTTACATTAATAATGGGGTTGAAAAAGATAAAATTTTATCTATTGACCAATGGGGGACAAACGCATGGAGTTCAATGTTCTTTGCATTTTTTGGTGCGACCAATGTTGTCAATAACGCCTTAGATGTACCTAATTTATCAAATTGTTCATTTCTATCACTAATGTTTGCTAGTGCTGAATCAATCGGCACAGGAACAGCAAATTGGAACTGGGATACTAGTAATATTACAGCTATGGAAGCCATGTTTGCTGATGCATTTTCATTTGATGAAGATATTAGCTCATGGAATATTAGTAATGTAATTAGTTTTTTAAATATGTTTTCAGGAGTTACCTTATCAACCACAAACTATGATGCCTTGTTAGTATCTTGGAATGCACAAAATGTGCAACCAAGTATTCCTTTTACAGTTGGAAACTCAAAATACTGTTCCCAAGCCGCACAAGATGCACGGGCAAACCTTATTGCAGCTGATATGTGGACAATAACCGATGGCGGACTGTGTGCTGAAGCACTCTTTAGAACCACATGGAAAACCAACAACCCAGGAACTTCCAATAGTACTTCGATTACCATTCCTACCGAACCAACGCAAACTTACGCCTACCAAGTCGATTGGAACGGTGATGGCGATTTTGATGATACTGATGAAGACACTATCCAAACAGGGGATGTCACTCACGATTATGGAACAATCCAAACGAGTCAAACTATCAATATCAAGGGGTTATTCCCTCAAATTTATTTCAACAACACAGGTGACAAAGATAAAATAATAAGCATCGACCAATGGGGAAGCAACCCTTGGTCTTCAATGATTAAAGCTTTTAATGGAGCATCAAATTTAATTAATACAGCCAGTGATATCCCAGATTTAAGTAATGTAGATTCACTATTGCAAATGTTTCGCAAAGCAAGTTCAATAGGCTCATCATTAGATACTGGTAATTGGAATTGGGAAACAAACAATATACGATTTTTTGGCAGTATGTTTGACCAAGCGTCATCATTCAACAAAGACATTGGTAATTGGGATACTATCAATGCAGAAATCTTTACAACAATGTTTACTAATGCCTCATCATTTAACCAAGACATAAGCAGTTGGTCAACAGCAAATGTTATCACGGTAGATAGAATGTTTCAACAAGCGACTTCATTTAATCAAGATTTAAGTGGTTGGAACTTTGAAGCTGTAATCTTCGATTTTAATAGTTTTCTTAAAGATACAGCCTTTTCAACAGAAAATTATGATGCGTTATTGATCGCATGGAATAACCAGAGTGTGCACTCTGGCTTAATTCTTGATGTTGGTACAACTTCTTATTGTTCACAAGCAGCTGTCAATGCTCGAGCAAACTTGACGACTGTTGATGGTTGGACTATTAACGATGGTGGACAAAATAGCTCTTGTACTGATGAACTTTTTGCAAATGGTTTTGAAGATGTCATTATCGTTAAATCAGCACAGCAGCACGTTAACTATGATTTTTCAGCAATTAATTTAGATACCTTAACTCAAGAACCTCACCTTATCGTAAAAGGCGTGGATGATTACAACAAGGAAAATATGCATATTCAAATCAGAAATGACTTGGGGACTATTCAAGTTCGTATCAATTTTTTAACAAATCAAAAATGGCTTGAAGGTTCATGGCAAGAGCTCTCAAATCCCGAATTAACAACGCTTTATTGGAGTATAAAATGAAAACGATTAAAACAGTTTTAACCTTTTCTTTTTTATTGGTTACTGCTGCGGCTTTTTCTGCTGCACTCTCGTGGTTAAGCCAACCCCAATTTGATATTGGTTTTGAGGGCAATTACAGAGACACTCAATCGGTTATTTCTGCCAACGGACAATTCGTCGCTTTTTTTAGTAAATCATCAAACTTAGTTTTTGATGATAACAACTCAGCAAGCGATGTTTTTGTAAGGAACATGCAAACAAATGAAATCAAAATTGTCAGCACCAATGGTGCAGGGGTTCAGATTAGAGTAGCAAACAACATATCAAGCCCAAGCAATAACGGAAATAACATTGCTTTTGCAAGTAGTGACGAAAATATGCCTTTGCAACCAAGTGGTGCATCAAACTTTGATGATTTTCTCTACAT
>JALWML010000125.1 GCA_027083915.1 Lysobacterales bacterium
TTCTCCAATTAATTCAATGAGTTGTAGTAACTACATTATATCAAATTGGGTGCAGAATCAGGTCATTTATTCAAATCCTTTTTTGTTAACGGGACAGTAGTGAATTTATATATAAAATATTTTCCCCACTAAAAAAGAGGTTGTTATGCAAAATGATTTTGCTTGTACACACAAAAAAGTGTTGTCTAGTCGTTCAAATTTCCACAAATCATTCAGATTTGGTTTTATTTTCTTAATTTTTATTAGTTTATTCAGTTCAGTTAATGCAGCAGTTCCTGTTGTTAATACTACCATTGGGGTCGAAAAGACGGGTTCAGAACCGTTTGATGCGACCACTTGGGATGGCTCGGATCTTAATACGGCTGGTTTTGATGAGAATGAGGATAATAATGTTGTTCGTATGCAGGATTCTGTCACCTACAGAGTTGAAGTGTCTGCTAATGATGCAGCAGTTGATAACTTAGTTGCAACTGTTCAGCTTCCAGATGGTAAGCAAAAGTGGATAAAGCTACCTACAGGTTGTAAAACCGATCCAGCTGAAGTAACCCCTATTTCTTCTATTTCTATTGATGGCTATACATTAATTTGTAATGTAGGGTCTGTTATTGAAGGTACAACTCGTGTTGTTTTTCCAGCTGCAAAAGTTGTTGCATATAATGAAGTAACAACTCAGCCTGTTTTGAATGATGAGCGTACAATTGCGCGAGTATCTGCAACAGCACCAGGAGCTAATGTGGCCTCTGCGGGTGATACCGATGTAATTATCACGGCTGGTTTTAAACTTGATACTATAAAAACTATGTTGATACCAGGCTTTAAACCTGATGGTACGCCAAATTATACTGCTCTTAATGCTTTAGGTCCTATGGGAGAAGAAGGAATGCTTCTCGAATATTCAATCAAGCTCCAATATCAAAACGGGTCTATGATAATGGACTCAGATGAGCTTACCTATGAAGTTGATATTGATTTAATTGATCACTTTACGGATGATAATACTGGAAATAATGGGGCACTTTCTTCAGGTGCTCAATTATATACTTGGGGACCTAGTGGAATATCAGGGGCTTGTTTTTTAGTGGGGAATAATGGTTCCAACTCTGCCGTTGCCTGTAACCAAGCAAATTCACCAGTAGTTGACTCAATAAGCCCAACAGCAAATGCAACAACAGGTGCTTATACAGGTGAAAGTGACGGTGTTAATGACCCTAATGTTAATATTGCATTAACTCAAATAGATGTGCGTGACCCGGATGCTGATGGTAATATTGTTAATTTAACGATTAAATTATGGTTTAGCCGTGCTACCGAAATTCTTACCCATCAAGATTGTGTTGGGCTAACTTGTACAGTGGTGACAGTTAACTCTGTGAGTACTAATAATGGCGGTGTTTTTGAAGGATTTAACCCTGAATCTACAGAGAGTGCTAATGGAGGGCCTAGATTGCCCAATTTTGCTGGAAATGGTGAACCATATCCAAATGAAATAGATTATTCGATGGCATATATTCCTC
>JALWML010000126.1 GCA_027083915.1 Lysobacterales bacterium
ATTTTATTTAGATCAGCTGACTAAAACAATGGCAACAGAATCGTTGAAAATATACGAAGCTGTTCATGTGAATACATTTCTTAATTGGACACTGATGCATAATGAAGGCATGGCATTTAGTTTTTTAGCTGATCAATCTGGGTGGCAACGTTGGGTTATTGGATTTGTGGCAATTATTATCGTTATTTGGCTATTGATTTGGCTTAGCAAAACTAATTTCAAAGCAAGGTTTTTAAATCTTGGTTTGGTTTTTGTGATTGGTGGAGCATTGGGTAATATCTATGACCGTTTTAGTTTAGGTTATGTCATTGATTTTATTGAAGCCCACTATAACGAACATTATTGGCCTGCTTTTAATGTTGCCGATACAGCCATTAGTTTGGGTGCGTTCTTTTTAATATTGGATTTAATTTTTGGTAAAAAAGATGAAGATAAGTCTAGCTAATCCAAGGGGATTTTGTGCTGGAGTCGATAGAGCAATTGAAATTGTCAATCGAGCAATCGAACTATTTGGAGCGCCAATTTATGTTAAACACGAAGTTGTACATAATCGTTTTGTCGTCAATAATTTAAAAGAAAAGGGTGCAATATTTGTTGAAGAATTGGATGAAATTCCTGATGATACTATCGTTATTTTTTCAGCACACGGTGTATCCCAAGAAGTTCGTAGAACAGCAAAAGAACGCGGTTTAAAAGTATTTGATGCGACTTGCCCTTTGGTGACTAAAGTGCATATGGAAGTTATGCGTTATTGCAAAAGTGATTTTAATTTAATTTTAATTGGGCATGAAGGTCATCCTGAGGTTGAAGGAACTATTGGGCAATGGGATAGTAAAAAGGGCAGTGGGACTGTTTATATAGTTGAATCAGTTGATGATGTGCGAAACCTTCATTTAAATAATGAGCAAGAACTAGCCTATGTCACTCAGACAACACTTTCATTGGATGATACAGCTGATATAATTAAAGAGTTAAAACACAAATTCCCAAAAATCCAAGGTCCTAAGCATGATGATATTTGTTATGCAACTCAAAATCGTCAAGTTGCCGTTAAAGAACTAGCCCATGATTGTGATTTGGTCTTAGTGGTTGGTAGTATTAACAGTTCAAACTCCAATCGCTTACATGAATTAGCCGAGCGCCAAGGCGTTAAAGCCTATCTTATTGATGATGCAGATTGTATTGATTTGGGTTGGCTTGAAAATGTAAACAAAATTGGTGTTACAGCAGGAGCTTCGGCACCAGAAAAATTAGTTAAAGATGTGTTGGGATTTATCAGTGATAATTGTTCAAATGTATCTATAACCGAATTGCACGGAGAGTCCGAAAATATGGTTTTTGCCTTGCCTAAAGAGTTAAGGCTGCATCAGATTTGACCGTTCATCGGGTAAATATAACCGTTTGTCAAAATCATGTTATTTTATCTTGAATTAAAAATAAGTTGATTTAGTATATCAAAGGTATACAAATAATTACTCTTTACATGATTAAACATAAAACATTTATTC
>JALWML010000127.1 GCA_027083915.1 Lysobacterales bacterium
TAAATCTATAACTTAGGTTTTGGGCGTTTTCGTCTGCTAATAAAAAATAAAACAATTCCAGAAATGGCTGTCACTAAGGCAATTAATGAAAATATTTTAATCAGCCAATTACCAAAATCATCGCGCGTTTGATAATCCATTGTGTGTAACATCCACAAGAAATCAAATATACGCCATGAATTATGACGAACTGCAGTTACGATACCCAATTGTGTAGAAACATAAAAAGTTGGCGACTCTGGATAATCATAGGTAATAGCCCAAGCTGGCATGGGTTTTTCACGGTACTCATGATGAGCATCTGTTTCTGTAATGAACTCAACAGAGCTTATTTTTGCTATAAAATTTTTCGATTCATTCACAATATCTATGGCTTGTTGTTGAGTAATTTCAGGAAATAATTCTCCTGAATTACCATCAATCAAAACCATTTTAGAAACACCTTGAACTGTTCTGTATTTTATTCGATAAACTGGAGTGGATAAAACCTGAATAACAGCAATCGAATTAAGTGATTTGTAGTCTGATAAGGCTTTAAGCGCTTTTTGAGTCGAAACTGCAGGACTTTTAGCCATTATTTTCGTTGTATTGCGCAGGTGATCCCCATGAATTTTATCAATATCATTCCACGTAAACCATATACCACCAAGAGTCCATGCCAATAGTTGCAAAGCAACGATTAAACCAATGTAACGGTGAGCCTTTCTTATTAATAACTTTTTATTCATGCTTGTCTTGTATTTTTGATTTTGGTTGAATAAGGAACTGCTTCGCTTGATTCCAAAAAAACAACAGTTAAGGGGATTGCTTAAGATGTTATCAAATTACATCTTAAAATAGGCAAAATATTTCATGATTTTATCACATTAATCACAATCATTGTAAACACGTTCCAAATCAACTTCAAAACACTAGGCCTTTCATTCCTATAAAAAAATGAGTCTATTTATTAGACCATTACAATTTTTAATTATTCATTCTAAGGAGTTAAAACCTTGGCTATTCCGGCAACAACTAATTTCTCTTCTTGATAAACTTCAGTTGATAAGGTTATCTTTTTACCTACGATAGATAATATCTTTAGTTTTATTATTACTTCTTTATTTGGATAAATTGGTTTTAGAAACTTTAAATCTTGTGAAAGGTAAATACTGCCATTTCCAGGGAAATCCATTCCAAGAATCTTTGAGATAAAGCTTGCTGATAGGATTCCATGAGCAATTGTAGAGTTAAACCCATTTTCTTTTGCGAATTTATTATCTAAATGAATTGGGTTGTTGTCGTGAGAAACTTGAGCAAAAAGTTCAATGTCTTTTTGAGTGATGATACGGTTTTCTGTGTATTCATCTCCTATGTTCATGTCAAATATTTCTCCACTTAACACTTTTGGAATATAGTTCTTAATGTATTTATCAAAACCATCTTTAGTTAGAGCTAATCGATAGACATCTCTTTTTTTTGACTTGATTAAAATATGTTTTTTAAATATTCCTTCAATTTCAAAAC
>JALWML010000128.1 GCA_027083915.1 Lysobacterales bacterium
TTAAGATTGCCATACGAATAATCGGCGTAAAAGCGGCACTGACTTTAATGGCTTCTTTGTTAGCATTTTGGTAGTTTAAGCTGAGTTCTTCTAAGTTTTTTAATTCTTGTGGCTCACGTGTAAAACTTTTAATGGTGGCAATGCCCATGATTTTATTGCTAATGGCAGTAGCTAAAATGCCAGTTTGTTTGCGTACTTCGGTATAACGGGGTTGTGCTTTTCTTTGAAAGAAAAAAGCACCAAAAATAATCAGTGGTATGGGTAAAAAGGCAAATAGTGCAATTTTAGCAGAAATATAAAAGAAAACAGCACCGACACCAATAACTGAAACGATAACTTGAATAAAATCATTGGCACCAACATTTAAGAATCGTTCGAGTTGATTGACATCGTCGTTTAATATTGAAGTGAGGTTGCCACTGGTTTGGTTTTCAAAAAAAGACATGTCCATGTGTTGCATACGATTATAAGTATCAAGGCGCATTTTATGTTGAAGATTTTGTGCCAAGTTTCTCCATAATAGTGTATAAAAGAACTGAAAAACGGATTCACCCAGCCAGATGACAAAAGTTAGGACGGCTAATACAATCAGTTGTGTTTTTTGGTCAGTATAACCAAAATAAGATAAAAATGAATCTTGCCCACTAACAACGACATCAATAGCTATACCGATAAGGATTTCTGGTGCAATATCAAAAAGTTTGTTAATGACGGAGCAAATTGTTGCCAGACTAATCTGCAAACGCATACCTTTGGCATATTTGAGTAAACGTATAATTGGTTTTGTACTATTCATCAATTTCAATGTGGTCAGGATGAAAAAACTGAATATTTTGAACCTGGTAACTGAGTAATTCAATCTTTCCATCGTAGCGCTGAAAGTCGGACTCATTGTATTCAAACGCATAGCTGCGATAAAAACCAAATTTACCATTAATACGCTTAATTTTCATGGATTTCATCGCAATTGAATCATCAAGTAGAACGCCATTTCTTTTTAAGGTTTCTTTTTTTGCATGAGCGCGCGCAATATCTCGAGCTTTACTGTTGGTGGCAATAAAGAGAATAAATAAACCTGTAAGAAGTAATAAAGGTATTTCAGTCATAAATTGGTTGCATTTGCGGTAGAAATTTATAGTATGGTAGGTCGCTTTAAAAATAAAGCCTATTGACTCATATTAATTTAAATATTACAGAGAAATGTAACTTTTAACTATTACATTGGGTCTAGTTGAGAAAGCAAATAATAAAAGAGACCTTTGCATAACTCTGGGGCGGTGGAAAAAAGAATGAAAAAAGCTCCAATCAAGGCAAAAAATGAGTCGAATAGCTCGCTATTTGCGAATTTTTTACCGCAGAGTGGAGTTTTTTACAACTTTTTTACTCGTTCCACGAGTTGTGCAAAGGTCTCTAATAAATAGGACTTTCATAGGGAAAGTTCTTAAAAATAGGAGATTACATGAACTGTAACAAAGAAAAAACAATAGACAAATGTGTCATAGCT
>JALWML010000129.1 GCA_027083915.1 Lysobacterales bacterium
GGATATTGAAATCCTTAGCTCATAAGTAGTCATCTATTTGGCTTTTTTATTATATACCTTCTCTTAAAAATCTTTGAGTTTTTTTTTGAGCTCATCAACTAGTTTTTCCGCTTCATTATTCCCTTTTATCTTTTATCTTATATCTATTGCAGGTTACTTTATCTTTGACTTTCAATTTAGTGCTAATAATGTCGTAAATGCGACTCCATTAGGAATTGGTTTAAGCGTATTTACTACAGTAGTTGCTGCCTTATTCTTAATAATGGATTTTGATCTAGTTGAACGTGGTGTAGAAGAAGGCGCTCCTAAATATATGGAATGGTATGGTGCTTTTGCTCTAACAGTAACATTAACTTGGTTGTATTGGGAAATGATTCGTCTTTTGGCAAAATTAAGAGACTAAATCACTATCAAATAAGAAATAAAGAAAAGGGAAGCAGTGCTTCCCTTTTTTTGTAACAAATATTTTCGATTGTAACTTTTTTATAATGCTATAATCTAAAGGTTAAATGTACGGAGTTTAAAATGCAAAGAGTTTTATTATTTCTAGGAACCAATATTGCAGTGTTAGCTGTCATCAGTATTTTGATGAAAATATTTGGTTTAGATAATTATATGGATGCTAATGGTATAAACTATAAATCTCTAGCTATTATTTCATTTTTATGGGGTTCAGTAGGAGCTTTTATTTCATTAGCCATGTCCAAATCGGCAGCCAAACGCTCAATGGGCGTTAAAGTGATTGAATCTCCCAGTACAGATGATGAGATGTGGTTGGTTGACACGGTACGCAGGCAAGCCGAACGAGTTGGCATCGGTATGCCAGAAGTAGGAATTTTTAATAGCGATGCACCCAATGCTTTTGCTACAGGCATGAATAAAAATAAAGCTTTAGTCGCTGTCAGCACGGGATTATTACATAACATGAAACGCAATGAAGTGGAAGCCGTTTTAGGTCATGAAATTAGTCATGTTTCTAATGGTGATATGGTGACGATGACTTTATTGCAAGGTATCTTAAATGCTTTTGTTATGTTTATTTCACGCATTATTGGTTTTGTCATGAGTTCGTCATCACGAGGCAATCGAAGTGGAATGGGGATGCGAGCAGGGAACTTTATCGGCACAATGATTGCACAAGTTGTTCTAGGATTTCTTGCTGGCATAATAATCAAATGGTTCTCTCGCTACCGCGAGTTTCATGCCGATGCTGGTGCGGGACGTTTAACCAGTAACCAAGACATGATTGCTGCTTTGCGAGCTTTACAACACGCATCAAATCCACAAAGTCTAAAAGGACCTCTTGTAGGGTTTGGAATCAATGGTGTGAAATCAACAGTAGCCAAATTGTTTTCAACCCATCCTCCATTAGAAGATAGAATTGCAGCTCTAGAGAGAAACAATTACGCAAGATAACGCATAGTGCACGGTAGTTTATCTTGCCCTTGGAGTTGAAAACGTTAAAATAGTGTTTTTTATCTGCTTTAATAGATTATGCGCAATCGAATTATTCTTCATTATGGTGAGTTAACCCTAAAAGGCTGTAACCGTCACTCTTTTGTTAAAAAACTTCGTACCAATGTACGCAATAAAATTAAGTCATTGGATTTGACTTGGGATGTGGTTTCTATTCATGATCGCATGTTCATAGAAATCCCTATTGACTTTACTGGAGATATTGATGCAATTGCCGAAAAGCTAGCTGAAATCCCTGGCATCGCATGGTTAAGTAAAGTTTATTGGTTTTCAGTTAAACAATACGATATATTTGGCTATAAACCTGAGTTAGATAAACTCGATCAATTGATTGAAAAATTGGCTAATGAGACTTATCAAAAAGGCAAGAGCTTTGCTGTTCGAGTTAAACGCTCTGATAAACGTTTTGTGAAAACATCTAAAGAACTCGAAATGCAGTTGGCAACCATCATTTTAAAGAATACTGAATGGAAAAATGTTAACCTTAATCATGCGGATCAGTATTTTTATGTGGATATTTCATCTCGCGGGATGGCTGTTCACACCAATCGTATTAAGGCCATTGGCGGTCTGCCTGTGGCTTCAACAGGTAAAATCATGTGTTTGTTGTCAGGTGGATTTGATTCACCAATAGCTGCTTATTTGATGGCTAAACGTGGCTGCACTGTTGATTTTGTACATTTTACAGCCAGCAATATTCAAGCCTCTAAACTCGAAACCTATAAAGTCGCGCGAATAGCTCAACGTATCAGTGAGTTTTGTGGCAAAGTAAGGCTTTATTTGGTGCCGTATACTCACTTTGATTTAGCCTTGATGGAAAAGAATTTAGATTACGATTTGATTTTATTTCGTCGTTTTATGGCGCGTGTTGCGCAATCGCTTGCTGAAAAAAACTACGCTCAATGCTTGGTAACAGGGGATAATTTAGGACAGGTGGCATCACAAACCATGGAAAATATTGTTAGTATGACTAAATCCATTGAGATGCCTGTGTTGCGACCATTGTTAACTTACAATAAAGAAGAAATCGTGACACTTTCACGTCAATTAGGGTTATTTGATGTTTGTGTTGAACCTTATAAAGATTGTTGTGCACTTATCAGCAATACTCCAAAGACAAAGTCCTTACATGAAAAACTCGAGCATATTGAGGAGCGTTTTTTTGATTATGAAGAATTAATCGAAGATACGCTTGATGAAAAGCAGGTCATCGCTTTTCAGTTTGGTAAAAGAATTGATTTTGAGTGAATTAAGTGAGTGAGTTAAGATGGTAATTATTAGAGAAGTTCAAGAAAAAGACAACCCAATTATAAAGAGCCTAGTCATTGAGACATTGCGTGAATTTGGAGCGAAAGGTCCTGGCTTTGCCTCATCAGATGAAGAGCTCAAAAATATGTACTCTGCTTATCAAGCGAATAATAAAAAGTTTTATGTCGTTGAGCTCGATGGTAAAGTGCTGGGTTGCGGTGGTGTTGCACCATTGGATGGCGAAGAAAACTCAGGAATTTGCGAGTTGCGAAAGATGTATTTTGATAAAAAACTACGCGGACGTGGTGCAGGTAAGCAACTGATTGATTTATGTATTAAAACCGCACAAGATATTGGCTTTCATACGATGTATTTAGAAACTATTCCAGAAATGAAGATTGCTCAAAATCTCTATAAAAGTCGTGGTTTTGAATATTTGTGTTCCTCCAAGGGAAACACTTGTCATAGCGCTTGCCAAGTTTTTATGCAAAAATCCTTGGACTAATTTTTTTTAATGACAGTATCTTAAGTTTCCCATAGCATTGATAGCTTGGTGAGTGCTGGCAAAACACTTGCTATTTATCGGTTCATCAGTGTAATCTTTTTCTACTATTGTGTAATCAAAACCTTTTGGACAAGAAATATTCTGGTATTTCTTTTTAACGACTTGGCAATATTTTGAGGTTAGTTTTCTCTTTTGGGCAATGGTTTGTTGTCGTTGATATTCATTAAATTCTGTCTTAGATAAATTACATATTTTATCACTTTTCATGGCCTCATAGGCGGACTCTTCGCTGCCATAGCATTTGGTTTTATCACCAATCAAGTCATTATTTTTAGTGACATAAGAAAAACCTTTCGTGCAATAAAATTCTTGATTATTACGTTTGTTTGTATCCAGACGTTTACAGTTGCCAAAGCTTTGAAAACCATCACTCCATGACTTTCTTTTATAAGCGAGTTGATTTCTTGTTAATTGACACAAAGGGTGTTGTTGAATTTTTTTTGTAATTTGTTTGAGGCTTATGTAGCAGGTTTTAAATTCTGGATTAGGCAAACTGTAATCATCAGAACCAATTATCATAAAGCCTGATTCACAGTATTTACCGTCTTTACTTTTATTTGGATAAGCCAATGGTTTGCAAGAAGAAGTTGATAACTTCATAATATTTTTTTCTCGATCTTTATCGGCTTTTAATTCAAATTTTTGTTGCTCCCACAAATCTTGTTGGTGCATCTTTTTTAATGTTTTATCAGATATGTTTTGGTTATATAACATCGCAATAAAATATTTGTCTATGTAGGAAAGAGAGTGATTGTTATCTTTGTATTTGTCATCACCTGTAATGGTATGTAAATCATAATGCATGATGGAATCTAAATCATATTCTGACTCAACAAAGACCTCATTAAAGTTTTGTTCAAGAATGTTGTTATAGCACCAACTCTTTGATTTTACTTGTTGACGTTTACACTGTTCAAGCACTTTTGTGCTGTTTAAAAAATCAGGCCGATCTTGACGTTGGTGCTCATGACTTAATCCAAGCATATGCCCAAATTCATGAAGTATAGTGGATTTTCTGTAAACAATATTGTCAGATAATTCTCCGAGCTGAATCTCTCCATTGACGCGTCCTACACTTGATTGATTACTGCTTCCTTTAAAACTGATGGTATAAAACTGTTTAAAGTTAAAAAAACCTGGTTTTTCATTAACATAGACAAATTTAATTCCTGTATATCTTTCCCATAGTTTAGCAAACTGCTTCACCTCACTTTGTTGTTGTGGTGTTCCATCTAAAAAATAAAAAGTTATTGAATCTCGATTCCAAATTCTCGTATCCTCATAAAAAACAAAGGCATTAACTTGGGTAGAAAGAAAAACAAGAACAAATATAAATACCCGCATTATTGTGCAATTCCAAATTTTACTTGGGGAGGGAGCTCTTGAGAATTTTCACTTTTTTTTGAAAATATTCTGTCCTCTTTAAGACCATACTTTTCAATTAGTTGACTCTGTACAAATTGAGTGCGTTGTTTAGCTAGTTGATGTAGTTCTGTTGTTATATCTTGATTTTTGAGTATTTCACTCCATGCCTTCTCAAGTAGTCCACCATTTTCACTTTGAGTGCCATACTCCTGTGCAAGTTGTTGCCAACTTTTTGTAAATTCTTGTTTTTCATATAACCGTTTAATTGATGCAAGTTGTGAATCTGTATTTAAATCAGGGGCAGAGTCAAGTCTAGCAGATTGCAATGTCTTTAAAAGGCGTAAAGCAGCACTATCATTTTTTGTATTTACGACAGCTGTAAGTTCTAGATTTAAATCTGGTTTTTTTTCTAAAATCTGTTGCATTGCTTCAAGCTTTTCTTCTTCACCAGTTTGTAACAAAGTGGTTCCTGCCTGAAATTGTACTCCGCTAAGATCTAAATCAGTCCCACCCGGAATCAATTTACCTAACAACTTAAAAGGGGAGGCGACAATTCCAGTTATTAGTTTGAAAAATGCTTTAAAAACCAATCCTCCATAACTAAAATTTGGATCATCAATATTACCACTTACTGGCAAGTTGATTTTCATTATACCATTACTATCTGTCAATAAAGATACAGCCAATTTTAAAGGCAGGTTGACGGCTTGTTTACTGGCTGTTTTATTGCCTAATTTAAGTTGTTTAAAGGTTAAATTATTTAATCCTTTTAGAAGGTTTTGATTTAATTTATATTTTAAATTAAAGTCTGCCTTACCTCGGTTGATAGGAAAACCTAAAAAACGAGAACTGTAGCTATTAAAGTTTTGTAAGTCTAAGTTGCTTATATCAATAGATAAGTCAGTGTATGCTTTTTCTGAAAGTGGATTTATTTTTCCTTTGACTTCAATTTTTCCATAACTATCAAGAACTCCTGTCAATTTAACCTGTGCTTTTGAGAGGTTTGAACTTGAGAGGCCTTTAATGTGACCATTAAGTTTTGATAATTCTGTCTGATACTGTGGTTTGATACTTTTATCTATAAAGCTTGTTTTTGCATCTAAGAACTCTATTTTATCAATTTCTATTTTCCAATCACCTGTTTTTTCTTTGTTTTCTTTACCTGTTGTATTTGTCTCAATAAGTTCTGATAAGTTTAATTGTTTGTCAGCAGAAATAAGTAACATGCCCTGAGCTTGGTCTAGTTTTATATTATTTAATTTAATGGTTTTGTTTTTAGAATCTAACTTAACTTGTTCTAGGTCTAATTTTTTAATAGACAAAAAAGGCATTTTGTTTTTATCAAACAATTCTAATCCTTCAACTTGTATTGAGCCTTGAGAATTTATACCTTCAGTAATAACCAATTCTTGTTGCATTGACAAAAATCCATTATTAACCTCCAACTTTAAATCAGAGGGAATCCACGCTTTAAATTGACTCAAATCAATAGCCTGAGCTTTAATTGTTGAATTTATTAATAATGGTTCTGAAACAATTGTGGAGTGAACTCCAATATTGCCAGAATCATCTAAGTTAATATCAGCTTGAAGCTCAATTGTTTGACTGGAATCTGAGCTAATATTATCAACTGTCATCGTGATTAATTTCACTGTATTACTTAAGCCTGTCTCATTGAAAGTTTTCTTTAGTACAACAGTTGCATTTGTATTAATCAGTTGGTTAAGTTTAAAAGACCATGGGTTTTGAGATTCCTCACTTGAAATTTGTTTGTTATCTTTTTGAATTACTGGCCAAGTAATAGAGTTGTCCTTTGTAAAACTTAAGTCGACTAAAGCTCCATCAGTTTCGACTTTATCTAGCGTAATTGTTTCTTTAGTCAGATCAATTACCGCTTGTGATAAGGAGATTTTATTAATATCAAAATGCTGTTGGTTATCATGAATCGTTTTGAGGTCATTTAAGTTGAGTTGGTCAACAATAATTTCGGTTTGTTTGTTTTCGTCATAGTTATAAGCAACCTTTCCATGACCATTTATCAAACCAGATTGATTACTTAATCCATAAAATAAATTATTTTTATCGCTAATAAATGTAAAGACAGTTGCAGTTGTCCAGTTTTTAAGTTCCCAATTTGCACTCAATTTTAATTGAGCAAAATTAAATAAACCAGATAGATGAGATTCATCATTGTTTTGTGTTTTGAAAGATAAGTCGAATTGGCTGTCAGCATCTTTCGTGGTAAATAATTTATTGTTGAAGTTTAGTTCTTTTAGGTTAAGGTTGAAGTGTTTCTCACCAGATTGATCATTGTATTCAATAGCTCCTTTTATTACAGAAATATTTGTTACATCTAAAATAAACTCTTCATGTGAAGTTTGTTTTGCATCAGAG